>NZ_JAKTNU010000013.1 GCF_022760955.1 Thermus neutrinimicus | reverse complement strand
CTTGGCTAAAATGCAAGCGGAGTCGGTCCCCCAGTCTCAGATGTATTGACCGATTACAACCCTTTGACCTTTTGGGCCTTCTCCCCTATACTGAACTCCGCTACGGGGAGTAGCGCAGCCCGGTAGCGCACCTCGTTCGGGACGAGGGGGTCGCTGGTTCAAATCCAGTCTCCCCGACCAGAAGGCCAGCCCTTTGGCTGGCCTTTCGTATACTCCTCCCGTGGGCTTTCTGGCGGGCCTTGCCCTTTTGCTTTTGGGGTTACACCTGATCGGGGAAGGGCTTTCCGCGGTGAAGGGCAAGAGGTACCTGCTGGCCCGGGCTTTTTCCAAGCCGGGGAGCCTTTTCCTCTCCGGTTTTCTCCTGGGGCTTCTCTCGGGTAGCGGCACCGGCCTTTCCCTTCTCGCCTTGGGGCTTTTGGAGGGCGGAATCCTTTCCCTGGGGCAGGCCGCCCTCCTTTCCTTGGCCGCCACCGCGGGGGCCAGCGCCTGGGTGGGGGTGGTGGCCCTGGCGCAACGGGAGGTGGCCGAGGTCCTTTTGGCTTTGGGCCTTCCCCTTTTCCTTTTTCGGGGAGGCCGAAGCGGAGGGCTAGTGCTCTTGGGGTTGGGCCTTCTTTTCCTGGGGTTTTTGGAGATGGGTCAGGGAGCCAGGTCTTTTGCGCCCCTTTTAGGCCTTCTGAACCCTGGTCCAGGGGCCTTATACCTGGTGGGGGCCCTCCTGGCCTTTTTTCTGGGAACCGCCAACGGGGTGGCGGCCCTGGCCCTGGCCCTTCTGCCCCTTTTGGGACACGAAGGAAGCATGGCCTTGACCCTGGGGGCAGGGGTGGGGGCATCTGGGGCCCTTTTTCTGGCGGCCTTGGGGGGCAGGCGGGAAGGGTGGGCCCTAGGGGTCGCCCTTTTGGGGCATCGCTTTCTCCTTTCCCTGCCCTTTTTGCTTTTGCTTTGGCCCCTGGCGGGCCTAGGGGTGGTGGGGCTCCACCTTCTAAGCCACCTGGCCTATGCCCTCGGTTTTCTGCCCCTTCAGGAGCGTTACCTGCGCCTTGTGGAAACCCTCTTTCCCCGCCGCACCGTAAGCCCCAAATACCTTTCCCTCGAGGCCCTGCAAACCCCTAGCCTGGCCTACGCCCTGGTGCAGCGGGAGCTGGGCCGGGTGGCGGATGCCGTGAGGGACATGCTGGTGCGGGCGGTACGGATCCTGGCCCAGGAGGAGGGGGGTGAGGCGGAGCTTTTGGCCCTGGAGGACAAGGTGGACCGGCTTACCCGGGAGGTGGTCCTCTACACCGCCGAGCTTTCCACCCGCACCCAAGACGAGCGGGCGGTGCGGTTTTTCGTGGCGGCCAGCGAGCTTGAACACCTGGGGGATCTGGTGCGCCGGGTGGTGCGGCAGGCAGAGAAGCTTTGGGCGCAGGGCCTCACCTTTAGTCCCGAGGGCAAGGAAGACCTTCTGGAGGCGGGAAGGTTGGTGCTGGGCCGCTTGGAACGCATGGCGGCCGCCTTGGCCACGGGGGACAAGGCCTTGGCGGAGGGGGTCTTGTCGGGGGAAGGGGAGGTGGCGGCCTTTCTGGACCGTCTGCGGCGGGCGCACCTGAGCCGTTTGGAGAGCGGGAAGGCGGAAAGCCGGGCCACCACCTTGGCCCACCTGGACCTCCTCATCACCCTGGAGGAGGTCTCCGGTGGGGTGGACAGGCTTTGCCGCCTGGTCCTGGAGCTTTAAGCTAGGAGGCGTGGTGAGGATCCTGGGCGGCAAGGCCAAGGGGGTGCCCTTGAAGGTTCCGGCCTCGGCCAGGCCCTCCCCCGTGCGCCTGCGAAAGGCCCTTTTTGACTATCTGCGCCTCCGCTACCCCAGGCGGGGCCGGTTCCTGGACCTCTATGCGGGGAGCGGGGCGGTGGGCCTCGAGGCGGCCAGCGAGGGTTTTGAGGCCACCTTGGTGGAGAAGGACCAGGAAGCGGTGGCCTTGCTTAGGGAGAACCTCCGCCGCACGGGGCTAAGGGCCCGCATCGTTCCCCTTCCCGTGGAGGTTTTTCTGCCCGAGGCCAAGGCCCGAGGCGAACGCTACACGGTGGCCTTTATGGCTCCGCCCTATCCCCTGGACCTGGTCCAGGCCTTTCAGGCCCTCCTGGGAAGCGGTCTTGTGGAGAAGGGAGGGCTCTACATCCTCCAGCACCCCAAGGACCTGCACCTCCCCTTTGGGGAGCGGCGGGTTTACGGGGAAAACGCCCTTACCCTGGTGGAGGCTTAGATGCACGTGGTCTATCCCGGAAGCTTTGACCCCCTTACCAACGGCCATTTGGACGTGATCCAGCGGGCCAGCCGCCTCTTTGACCGGGTCACGGTGGCGGTGCTGGAAAACCCCAACAAGCGGGGGCAGTACCTGTTTACCGCCGAGGAGCGGTTAAACATCGTGCGGGAGGCCACCGCTCACCTGCCCAACGTGGAGGCCCGTACCTTTTCCGGCCTTCTGGTGGATTTCGTGAAGCAGGTGGGGGCCCAGGCCATCGTCAAGGGCCTGAGGGCGGTTTCTGACTACGAGTACGAGCTCCAGATGGCCCACCTGAACCGCCAGCTTCTCCCAGGCCTGGAGACCCTCTTCATCCTGGCCGCCACCCGGTACTCCTTTGTCTCCAGCACCATGGTGAAGGAGATCGCCCGCTACGGGGGGGATGTGTCCAAGCTGGTGCCCCCGGCCACCCTTAGGGCCCTCAAGGCCAAGTTCGGCCAGGGGTAAAATTCCTTCGGAGGTTGCCATGAAGGCCTTTTCCGGCAAGTATGGGAACACCTTGGAGTTCGGCCACCTCATCGGAGGGGATGAGGTTTTTGAGGGAAGGGTTTTGGAGAGGCGGAATCCCTCGGACCTCGAGGACCTGGTGGCCCGTTTCCCCGAGGGTACCAAGGAAACCCTGAGGAAAGCCGCCCTGAAGGCGCGGGAGGCCTTCAAGGAGTGGAGCGCAACCCCAGCGCCCGTGCGGGGGCAGGTGCTTTTCAACCTGGCCAAGATCCTGGAGCGGGAAAAGCCCACCCTGACCCGGCTCATGGTCAGGGAGGTGGGAAAGACCTTCAAGGAGGCGGGGGGGGATGTCCAGGAGGCCATCGACACCGCTATCTTCTTCGCCTCGGAGGGGCGGAGGCTTTACGGCCAGACCGTGCCCAGCGAGATGCGGAACAAGGAGCTCTTCACCTTCCGCAGGCCCTTGGGGGTGGTGGGGATGATCACCGCCGGGAACTTCCCCATCGCCGTGCCTAGCTGGAAGCTGATCCCTGCGGTCCTGGCGGGCAACACCATGGTCTGGAAACCTTCCGATGACTCCCCGGCCCTTTCCTATATCTTCGTGAAGCTCTTTGAGGAGGCGGGCCTGCCTCCTGGGGTCATCAACGTGGTCTTCGGCGGCGGGAAGGACTCCACGGGCCAGTGGCTGGTGGAGCTCATGGACGAGGGCCTCCTCAACAAGTTCGCCTTCACCGGCAGCACCAAGGTGGGACGCTGGATCGGGGAGGTGGCGGGGCGGAACCTGATCCGGCCCACCCTGGAGCTCGGTGGAAAGAATCCCTTGGTGGTGATGCGGGATGCCGACCTGGATCTGGCGGTGGAAGGGGCCTGGTGGAGCGCCTTCGCCACCGGGGGCCAGCGCTGCACCTCGGCGGGCAACATCATCGTGGATGCGCCCATTTATGACGAGTTCAAAAGGCGCTTCCTGGAAAGGACCGAGGCCACGGTGGTGGGCAACCCCCTTCTCCACCCCGAGGTCACCTACGGCCCCTTTATCAACGAGCGCCTGTTCCAGCGGTGGCTGGAGCACTACACCTGGGGACAGGAGGATGGGGCCACCCTGCTCTTGGGTAAGGGGCGGATCACCCGGGAAAACCCCTATCCCCGTTTCCGGGGGGACCTCGAGGCGGGTCTTTACGGCTGGCCCACGGTGTGGGAGGCCAGGCCCGGCATGCGCCAGTTTGCCGAGGAGATCTTTGGCCCCACCATCAACCTGGTTAAGGTGGACGGCATCGAGGAGGCCATAGAGGTGGCCAACGCCACCCCCTACGGCCTATCCAGCGCCATTTACACCAACCACCGCCACTGGGCCTACCTCTTCAAGGTGGGGATCCGGGCGGGGATGACCAGCATCAACAACACCACCGTGGGTGCCGAGGCCCACCTGCCCTTTGGCGGGGTGAAGGCCAGCGGCAACGGGGCCCGGGAATCCGGGATCTGGGTCATAGAGGAGTACACCTACTGGCATGCGGTGAACGAGGAGTACTCGGGCCGCCTCCAGCTGGCCCAGATGGATACGGGCTACGTGAGCCCCAAGGCCCCGACCCCCTGGGCCGAGGTCCTGGGTTTCTAGGGCATCCCTTTTCGCTAGGTTCTTTAGTCCCACCAAGCGGGGGTCTTTCCCAAGGTGGGGGCTATTACTGGGCGCTTTCCAGGTCGGGCCGTAGGCGCACCGCATCCCTGAGGTAGACGTGGCGCACCTGGTCCTGGGGGGTTTCGGTGTTCCAAAGGGCCAGGACCCGGATGACCCGGGGCAGGCTTCCTGGAACCGGCACCTCCCGGGCGGAGAGCAGGGGAACCCGGTGCATGCCGATCTGCCGGGCAGCCTCGGCGGGGAAGGCCGAACACAGGTCCTCTGTAACCGTGAAGATGATGGCTGCCAGCTCCTCATGGCTTTGGATGCCGTTTGCCTCCAGCATCTTCAGGAGAAGCTCCCGCGTGGCTTGGTGGATGGCCTCGGGCGTATCCTCCTCCACGGTGATGGCACCCCTGATGCCCCGGACCATAGTTGCGCTCCATGCTAAGGGGTTTTAGCCCCTGATACAAGACGGGTAGACTTGGGGTTGTGAATCTGATGGCGGTGTTCGCCCATCCCGATGATGAGATCGGGGCTACAGGCACCCTGGCCCTCCACGCCCGGCGGGGGGACCGGGTGCTTTTGGTCTGGATGACGAAGGGGGAGCTGGCAAGCCAGTTCGGGGGGATGGAGGAGGCCAGGGTGGCGGAGATACGGGAGGGGCACGGGGCCCATGTGGCGCGGCTGATTGGGGCCGAGTACCGGTTTCTCCCTTTTCGCGACACCTTTCTCACCGGGGGCAGGGAGGAGGCCCTGGCCTTGGCTCGGTTGATGGCGGAGTTCCAGCCGGATGCGGTGATCACCTGGGATTCCCTGGACGTCCACCCCGACCACCGGGCCACGCACCAGGCGGTCTTGTCCGCCTTGAAGTTCTGCCGCATACCCAAACTTGTGGGGGAGGCGCACCGGAAGCCCGTACGGCTTTACCACTATCCCAGGAAGGAGGTTTTGCGGCCGTGGGTCTATGTGGATACCACGGCCACGCAGGAGGTGGCCGAGGCGGTGTTTGCCTTTTACCAGGAGTTCTACCGCTGGCCCCTCACCCTGGAGGAGTTTCGCGCCCGTCGGCGGCTTCGGGGTCAGGAGGCGGGGGTTCCCTTTGCGGAGGCCTTTCAGACAGACTCCCCCCAGGCGTGGCCTGCCCTTCCCTGACGCCCTCCGTGGGATTGTAGGCGGGGGTGAGCACGTAGGCCAGGAGCACCGCGGGTAGCACCAGGGGCAAGGTGGCGTACCCGCCCCACTCCGCTGCCAAAACGGTGGCGGCAAAGGGGGCACGGGCTACCCCCGCCAGCACCGCCACGCCCCCGGCTAAGGCCAGGGTTTCTGGGGGAAGGGCCAGGGGACCCGGAAGATGGGAGAGGAGGGCTCCCAAAAGCCCCCCTAGGACCAGGGCAGGGGTGTAGGGGCCTCCGTAGGCCCTGATTCCGCTGGCCAGGAGGAGGAGAAGGAGCTTGGCGAAAAGCAGGGACAACACGGCCATGGGAGGTACAAGGGGGGTGGTGGCCACGGCTACCCAGCCCAGGCCGCTCCCCAAGGCCTCGGGCAGGAAGAGGAGGGCTAGGGCCAGGGCTAGGCCCATGAGGGCGTGGCGCCAGGGGTAGGGAAAAGGGCGGATGCGGACTTCCAGGAAGCGCGAGCCTTCCACCCAAAGGGTGGCCAGGGTAGCAGCCACCAGCCCTATCAGGGCCCCGGCGGGGAAGGCCCCCACGTCCACCTGGGCCTGGAAGGATAGGAGGGGGGTGTAGCCAAAGAAAGCCCCGTAGACGGCAAAACCCGCCAAGGCGCCGATCAGGGCTGGGGTAAGAGCCCGCGCCTCGAGGAGGAGGCGTTGATACAGGATCTCCGTGGCCAGGAGGGCCCCGGCCACGGGAGCGTGCAGGCTGACCCCAAGCCCGGCGGCAAGCCCGGCGAAGGCCAGCCCTCCGCCAAGCCGGGGAAAGCGGCGGTCCAGCCCCCGGCCTAGCCAAAGCCCCAGCACCCCAAAGGGCCCCTCCCGCCCCATGGGGGAGTAAAGGGAAAGCTGGAGCACACCGCCCAAAATGGCCCGCCCATGGGAGGAAGGAGGGCTTAGCCGGTCTTCGCGGGCCTGCAGGAGGAATGCGGCAAGCCCCTGCCCGGTTCCCAGGAGGCTGGTGAGGGCGAAGAGGAGGGGCAGAAGGAAGGCCAGGGGCCAGGAGGAGGGTCCAGTGAAGGCCTGGGCTAGGCCTCCTTCCCCTGGGGGCTCGGGGGCCAGGTACCCAAAGAAGAGGCCAAAGGCCTGGGTCAGGGTCCTCAGCAAGGCGTTCAGGAGGGCCAGGAGGAGGCCAGCCAAGGCTCCGGTGAAGGCGCTATAGAGGATGAGGGGCCCGGTGTGCCGCACCTCCTCGTCCCAGAGGGTGGGGAAGTTGAGCTGGGGGCCGCGGCCCAAGGGGCGCATCAGAGGGAGTGTACCAGACTGGCGGGGCTTCCCCGGGTCAGGCGGGGGGTGGGAAGGCCCAGGGCCCGGTACCCTCCCCGGGTCAGGGCCCGGACGAGAAGCCTAGGCTCCACCTTTTCCCACAGGAAAAGGGCCTCGTTTCTCACGTCCAGGTCTGGGCTGCTGGCCCGGGAATCCGTGCCCAGGGCCAGTTCCACCCCGTGGCGGGCGTAGAGGTGGACGGGGACTTCTCCCACCTCCAGGTGAGCGTTGGACCGGGGGCAGAGGATCACTTTGGTGCCGGAATCCGCCAGCATCCTGACCTCCTCCTCGTCCACCTGCACCCCGTGCACCAAAAGGGTATTGGGGCCCAAGGCGCCCAGGGTCTGGAGGTAGCGGATGGGGGTTAGGCCCGGGGGTTGAAAGGGGGTTCGGCTGAAGCGTCCGTGGACCTGGGTTAAAACCCCCTCTCCCCTTTGCAGGAAGGCCACCTCATCCGGGCTTTCCCCTGCGTGGATCATGAGGGGGAGGCCCTCGGCCCTGGCGTACTGGGCGAGCCGCTTCAACAGGGGCGCGCTCACCGAATAGGGGGCGTGGGGGGAAAGCCCCACCCTCACCCGTCCTTCCAGGCGTCGCCAGGATTTGACCTTGGCCTGGACCTGCTGGAACACCTCCAGGGCGTCTTGGGGATCCGGGGCAAAAACCTCGTAGAAGGCCACCCCCGGCAGGGGGCTTTCCCGCAGTAGGAACTCCATGACCTCATCCCCAAACACCACGTCAGCAAAGGCCCCTATCCCAAGGCGCAGGAGTTCCTCCAGGCCTTCCTTTGCTGCCTGAAGCCCCCTCTTTTCCCGATGGGCCATCACATGGGGGATGAAGCCGGAAAAGGGCCCCCGGTAAAGGGGATGGAGGGAAAGGTCCAGGTGGGTGTGGGCATTCACCGGGGGTGGGAAGAGGGCCTTGCCCTTGTGGATCACCTCCGCCTGGGGGAAACGGGCCCGAAGCTCCTCGAGGCTTCCCTGGCCCACCACAGTGGGTCCTTGGACCGCTATGGCTCCCCGGAGCATGGGGGTGCCGAATCCCGTGTAGACCACCTCGGCGGTCCAAAGCTCAGTCCTTAGCCAGAACATAGCGGTTAGGATTTCGGGCGAAGTCCACGGCCCGGTAGCCCTGGGCGAAGTAGTGGCCCAGGACCAGGCGGCTGTGCTCCCGCCACGCCAGGGCCAGGGTTGGATCTTCCCGAAGGATCCTTCCCCAGTCCTCGGGGATCTGGAAGAGGAGGCGGGGACCCTCGAGGTCCAAGAAGGCCTCCAGGGGCCTCTCCTCCTCCACCCGGTTGACCTGGGGGAACCCCTCCACCCAGGGTTCAGGGGGCGGGGCGTAGATACGGGTGTAGACCCTTTCAGAAAGGAGTTCCCACTCCGCCAGAAGCCGGTCTGAGGGGGCCCCGGCGTTGATGCCCGTCATGGGGCCGTAGTGGTCGGGAAGGTAGGTTTTGGCGGTGGCCCCAAGCTTCCTGAGGTTGAAGTTGGCGTTCACCCCCCTAAGGGGGTCGAAGGTCCAGACCACCTTCCTCACCCCCCGGGCCAGGCACCAGTCCCGCTGGAAGCGCTTGAGCAAAAGGGCGGCCCCCGTGCCCCGGTAGGCTTCCAGGACCCCCAGCATGTGGGAGTGTTGCAGGCTGGGGTCTTGGGTGGGGAAACCGAAGACGAAACCCACCAGCTTCTCCTCCACGAAGGCCCCCGCCACCAAGCCTCCTTCGTCCTGAACGGCGATGAGAAGGCCCCTGGGCACCAGGTCGCTTTCCGCGCGGCCCCAGACTTCCCGCTGGAGCTCCACCACGGCCTCCATCTCCTCGGGGCCCCTTAGCTCGCGGACATGTACCTTTGCCATAGGGTGATCCGCTCCACCAGGGGAAGCTTCAGGTGCACGCCGATGCCTGGACCTTCGGGCACGTCCATGAGGCCCTCCTCCGCCTCGAGGGCCTCCTCCACGATGTCCTCCTCCCAGTAGCGGCTGGCCGAGCTCACGTCCCCGGGCTTGGTGAAGGCGGGCAGGGTGGCCAGGTGGAGGTTGTGGGCCCGGCCCACCCCCGCCTCCAGCATCCCCCCCATCCAAAGGGGAATCCCGGCGCTTTGGGCCAGGGCGTGGGCCTTGAGGCTTTCCCCATGGCCCCCAAGCCGGGCCGGCTTGATGTTGAACACCCTTCCCGCCCTGAGCTCTATGGCCTTCCTCGCCTTTTCCGAGGAGGTGAGGCTTTCGTCCAGGCAGATGGGGGTGGCGAGCTCCTGCTGGAGCCGGGCGTGGTCCAGGAGGTCGTCGTAGCCCAGGGGTTGCTCGATATAGTCCAGGAAGAGCTCGTCCAGCCGTTTCAGCCGGGGGAAGTCAAAGAGGCGGTAGGCGCTGTTGGCGTCGGCGGTTAGGGTGGCTTCCGGGAAGGCCTGGCGCACCGCCTTCAGCACCTGGTAGTCCCAGCCCGGCTTGATCTTGAGCTTGATGCGCCGGTAGCCTTCGGAAAGGTGCTTTTCCACCGCCTTCAGGGTATCCGTCACCGTGGGCTGGATGCCCAAGGAAACCCCCACCTCCACCCTCCTTCGCACCCCGCCCAGGACCTGCCAAAGGGGTTTTCCCAGCCCCTTGGCAAAGAGGTCCCAGAAGGCCATCTCCAAAACCGCCTTGGCCATGGGGTTCCCCCGAAAAGGGGCGAGGGCTTGGCTTAGGGCCTCGGGGTTGGGGAAGTCCTTTCCCAGAACCTCAGGCAGGAAGACCTCCTCCAGGAGGTAGCGGGCGCCGGCCACGGTCTCCTCCCGGTAGAGGGGGAGCTTTTCCATCACCCCTTCCCCCAGGCCCTCGAGGCCCTCGCCAAAAAGCCTCAGGAGGAGGATGGTCCTTTTGGTCTGCACCCCGAAGCTGGTCTCAAACCGGAACTTCAGGGGTAGCTCCAGGATCCTGAGCTCTGCGGCCTCTAGACGCATGGCTCCAGCACCTCCTTGCCCAGGTAGGGGACAAGGGCCTGGGGTACCCTCACCCGCCCATCAGGGAGTTGGTGGTTTTCCAAAAGCATCACCAGAATTCTGGGGGTGGCCAAGGCGGTGTTGTTCAAGGTGTAGGCGTACTGCACCCTGCCCTCCTTGTCCCGGTAGCGGAGGTCCGCCCTCCGGGCTTGCCAGTCCAGAAGGGCTGAGCAGGAGTGGGTTTCCCGGTAACGCCCCTCCGAGGGCACCCAGACCTCCAGGTCCACCTGCCGCCACTTGCCCGGGCCCATGTCCCCCGTGGAGACCTCCAGGAGGCGGTAGGGAAGTTCCAGGAGGCCTAGGATTTCCTCGGCGTTTTGTAAAAGCTCCTGGAAGGCTTGGTCCGAGGCCTCGAGGCTCGCCTCGGTGAGCACGTACTGCTCCACCTTGTGAAACTGGTGCACCCGCATGAGGCCCCTCACGTCCTTGCCGAAGCTCCCCGCTTCCGAGCGGAAGGCGGGGGCATAGCCGGCATAGCGCTTGGGAAGCTCTTCGGGTTTCAGGATCTCCCCGCTGTGAAGGGCGTTCAACACCACCTCCGCGGTGCCCGTGAGGTAGAGGTCTGTGCCGGCGATGGGCCAGACCTGGTCCCTAGCGGCGGGAAAGTGCCCGGTGCCGATGAAGGCCTTCTCCCTGGCGTAAGAGGGAAGGGTCAAAGGGGTATAGCCCTTTCGCACCATGAAGTCCACGGCGAAGCGGATCAGGGCCAGCTCATACAGGGCAAGATCCCCCCTCAGGGCGTAGGTGCGGCTTCCCGAAACCTGGCTGATCCTGGGCTCCCACCAGCCGTTTTTCTCCAGAAGGCTCACGTGGTCCAGGGGAGGGAAGGAAAACTCCGGGGGGGTTCCCACCCGCTTGATCTCCACGTTGGCGGAGTCGTCGGGGCCCACTGGGGCTTGGGGCCAGGGGGGCAGGGGCACCTGGAGGAGGAGCTCTAAGAGCCGGGCTTCCTTTTCCCGCAAGGCTTCCTCCACCCCCTTGGCCTCCTCCGCCAGGGCCTTGCCCCTGGCCACCAGGTGGGGCTTGGTCTCGGGGGGAGCTTTCGGTACCTCCTTGGCGATGCGGTTGCGCTCGGTCTGGAGCTCCTGGAGCCGGGCCTTTAGGCCCTGCACCTCGGCGTCCAGGGCCAGAAGGGCATCCAAATCCAAGGCCACCCCCTTCAGGCGGATGGCTTCCCGATAGACCTCGGGGTTGCGGCGGAGGTGCTTGAGGTCCACCATGGTCACTCCAGCACCTTGGGTACCCGGAAAAACCCCTCTTCGGCCTCTGGGGCCGCCTTTAGGGCCTCTTCCTGGGAAAGGGAGGGAAGGGGTTCATCCTCCCTTAGACGGCCCTGGGCTTCCTCCTCCCCGGCTTCTTCCACGTGGGGAAGGGCGTCCACGAACTCCAGGATCCGCTTGAGATCCTCTAACAGCAAGGCCTCCTCCTCGGGGGAAAGCCGGATCTTGGCAAGGCCTTCCAGCTTGCGTAAGAGCTCCGGGGATAGCTCCATGTCCCGCATTTTACCCTCGGGAAGCCCTACGAAAGCCAGCTGGCCAAAGCATAGACCAGGGGGGCCAGGAGGAGGGCGGGAAGGAAGGAGCCCACCCGCACCTTGGTGAGGCCCAGGAGGTTGATCCCCACCCCGAGGACCATCAGGCCTCCCACCCCGGTCACGAGGAGGACCCGGGGGTCGTGGGCGGGGTCGGGGAGAACCTGGCTCAGGGTGCCGGCCAAAAGGGCGATACCCCCCTGGTAGCCGAGGATGACCAGCACGCTAAACCCCACACCTATGCCAAAGGAGCTGGTGAGGGCGATGGCGGAGAGGCCATCCAGGGTGGCCTTGAGGAGAAGGATGCTGGGATCCCCGGTCAAGCCGTTCTGGATGGAGCCCAGAAGGGTCATAGGGCCCACGCAAAAGAGAAGGCTTGCCGCCACGAAGCCCTCGGTGAAGCTTCCCCCGCCCCTTACCGCCCGCTTGATCTTCTCCCCAATGCCCTCGAGGGCCTCCTCGATCCGCCACCACTCCCCAAGGAGCCCTCCCAGCACCAAGGCGATGAGCCCGAGGATCACGCCGTCTATGGCCCCGCCCTTGGCCTTTCCCAGGGCCCCTGCCATGGAGAACCCGATGAAAAGGGTGGTGAGCCCCACCCCCTGGACCATGATGCGGGCCATGCGTTCGGGGAGCCGGCCCCGGAGCAAGAGGCCGAGTCCTGTGCCCAGGGTCACGGTGGCGGCGTTGGCCAGGGTTCCTGAGAGCTTGTCCAGAAGGGTGAGCTCCATGGGGGCTATTCTACGGGAGTGGAGCCCATCCTCACCCAGGACGGAACCCCAACCCTCTTCCATCCGGGGTACGGGGAAGCCTACCATCCAAGGCAGGGAGCCTTGCTCCAGGCCCGCCGGCTTTACCTAGAGAAGACCCTCACCCACCTCCATCCGGCCCCTAGGGTCCTCGAGGTGGGCCTAGGACTTTTGGTGAACTTCCGCACCACCCTGGAAAGCGCCCTGCAACGGGGGGTCTACCTCCGCTACGTGGCGGTGGAGAAGGAACCTCTGCCAAAAGAGCTCCTGGCCCAGATCCCCTTACCCCTTCCCCGGGCGGAGGCGGTGATGGCGGGGATCCTTAAGGTGTGGCCGCTAGAGCGTTTCCAGGGCCCATGGGGTGAGCTTCGCATCCTTTTTGGCAAGGTGGAGGAGGTGGGACTTCCCCAGAACTGGGCCACCGCGGTTTACCTGGACCCCTTTAGCCCCCGGGTGAACCCGGAGCCTTGGTCCTTTCCTGTGCTGCAAAAGCTTTGTCGGGCTTTGCGGCGTGGCGGGAGGCTTGCCACCTACTCTGCCCAGGGGGCCTTCCGCCGGGCCCTTAAGGAGGCGGGGTTTGCCCTTCACCGGGTACCTGCTGAGGGTAAGCGGGAGTGGACGGTGGGAATCGCCTTAAAAGCTCCTCCCGGCTGAGGTAGGCCAGCTGGGCCCAGGAGCGGTCGGGCTGGGGAAGCTCCCCTCGGTACAGCCAAAGGAACCAGGCGCTGCTCAGGGTAGCCACCAAACGGGGCCATGGGGGAAGGGGATGGGTGTGGAAGCCAAAGAGCCTGGCTCCCTGGGCCAGGTAGCTGTAGCCGTAGACCAAGCGCACCTCGGGGTCTTGGGCCACCTCTTCCGCCAACTTCTTCAGGCTTTCTCGCACGTATCGGATGGCTTCAAACGTGGAAAGCTCCATGCTCCGCTGGCTTTCCAGATGGATCTCAAGGGCAGGGGTGCCCCGGGGTAGTGCGGGGAGGTTGGGCCCGGGAAAAGGCTTTTTCTCCACCCGGAAGAGGTCAAAGGGGCCGTAGCCCACCCGGGCCACCCGATGCCTTGCGTTAAAGCGTTCCTCAAATCCCTGGAGTCCCCGGATGAGGGCGAGCCTCGGGGTCAGGGGAAAGGGGGCAAGGCTGTCCAGGGTGACGGGTTGGTAACCCAGGCGTAGGATCTCCGGAAGCGCTCGCTCTAAGAGCTTAAGGGTTCGCTCCGGCCCGTCGTGGAGGAGCACTATGGACCCTGGGCGCAGGTAGTAAAGAAGCCTTTCCGCAAGGGCCTCAGGGGGAAGGTCCAGCCAGTCCTTGCTTTCCAGGTCCCAAAGCGCCACCCGTTTGCCGAGCCTGCGGGCAAACAACCGGGTAAAGGGGGTGTGAAGCCCATGGGGAGGCCGGTAGTAGCGGCCAGGGTTTCGGCGCATGTGTTCCCATTCCACCCAGGGCAACAGAAGCTTCCAGGCCTGGTGCCACTCGCCATGGTCCTCCACCTGGTGGCCTTCCCGCCTTATGGCCTCCACCAGGTCCGGCCGGGCCTTGGCCCGTTCCCCGGTCAGGAAAAAGGTGGCCTTGACCCCGTGCTGGCGCAAAAGCGCCAAGAGGGCCTCCGTCTTCTCCGAGGGGCCGTCGTCAAAGGTTAGGGCCACCTTGGGGGTGCGCCTCGAGGCGTGGGCGTAGGCCCCCAGGCCAAGGAAGCGGAAGAGGAGGTCGGAGAGCCCGTAGAGGAGGAGAATCAAGCCCAGGATCAGTTCCACCGCATCCTCCAAAAGAGAATAGCGTAAAGGAGACTGAGAAGTAAGAAGATGGTGCTACCTGCGAGAAAGGGTGCCCTAATACCCATGGTTTCCCACAAAAGACCCCCCACCGCAGGTCCCAAGGCCACCCCTAGCCCCTCCACGGTCATCAGCCCTCCCCATACAGCGGCTCGGTTTTCCTGGGGTAGGTTTCTGGCCAGGAAGCCATTCCACCCGGGGAGGAAAAGGCTGAAGCCTAAGCCTCCCAAGGCAGCCAGCAGGGCAAGCTCGGCCAGGCTGGGAGTGAAGGCCAGGCGGGCCATCACCAGGGCCAAAAGGAGAAGCCCGCCCACCAGGGCGAAGCGGTAGCCCCTTCGGTCCACCTGCCGGCCGGTAAGGGGCAAAAGGCCAAAGGCCAAGCCTCCGCCCAAGAGGAGAATCCCTCCCAGGGCGATGGGCTCGAGGGCCAGTTCCTCCTTGGCAAAACGCAGGATGAAGAGGGAAACCAAACCGGGAGCGAAGGTCTGGCCGAAGGCGGCCGGGAGGAACAGCAAAAGGCGCTTAAGGGGGTAGGTTTCCCGGGCCCTTGGGGGAATGGGGATGCGGAAGGGGAGTAGGCTGAGGGCGAGGAGGAGGGTCAGACCTTGGGTGGCGATGAGCAGGTTGAGGGCGGCTTCGGGTTCTTTTTGGGCTATCTGTCCCACCCCCACCAGGCCGATGCCCACCCAGGGCATCACCAGGGTCAGGGTGAAGGACAGGGCCCGCGCTTCCCGTCCGGGCACGGCGATGCGGCTGGCCAGGGTCATGAGCCCAGGGTAGAGGGTGGACATGGTAAGGCCCCACAGGACGGCCAGCCCCCAAAGCAGCCAGCCGGCGTGGGCTTTGGGGGTGAGGAGAAGGGCCAGAAAGCCCGCGAAGGCCGCTAGGGTGACCGTGCGGCCAAACCCCACCCTTTCCGCCAGTAGCCCACCAACGGTTTTCGATAGGTTCTCGGAGAGCTGGTGGAAGGTAAAGGCCAGGGTGAAGGTGGCGGGGCCAAGCCCCAGGTGCTCGGGGGCGTAGAAGGGAAGGAGGCCGGCGAAGAAGCCGCTTCGTACCCCTTCCATGAGGCCTACGGCTAGGACCAGGCGCAGGAAAACAAAGAGCCCCTCCCTGGTCCACGGCAGATAGCGAAACACGCTAAAGTATACCCGTGCGCATCAGCGTGGTGATTCCCGCCCACAACGAGGAGGCCTTTTTGCCCAAGGCATTGCAGGCGGTTTTGGCGCAGACGTTACCACCCTTTGAGGTGGTGGTGGTGGACAATGCCTCCACCGACCGCACCCGGGAGGTGGCGGAGGCCTTTGGGGTACGGGTGGTGTACTGCCCCCAGAAGGGAGTGGCCTATGCGCGCCAGGCGGGGCTTCTGGCCGCCCGTGGGGAATGGGTGGCCATGACCGATGCCGACTCCATTCCCCTCCCCACCTGGCTTCAGAGCCTAGCCCGAAATGCGCAAGACGCGGTGGCCCTCTATGGTCCCTTGCGCTTCTATGGGGTCTCTCCCTGGACGGCTTGGGTTTCCGAGTGGGGCTATCGCGCTTTTCTAAACTTTATGGCCTTGCTGGGAAAACCCAACCTAGCTGGGGCCAACATGATGTTCTTAAAGGAGGCCGCCTTGAGGGTGGGAGGGTTTCCGGAGGTGGAGGCCCGGGAGGATGTGCTTTTGGGTTGGAAGCTTAGGCGGATGGGGAGGGTCAGGTACGTGCCCGAGGCCCTGGTCCTTACCTCTCCCAGGAGGTTAAAGGGGGGATGGGGGAGGTTCTTGGTCCAGCAGGTTAGAAACCTCCTGGGTGATCCTCGAGGCTACTTCGGGGAAGACGGGGGAAGGGAAAGATGAGCCTCCGGGGTTCCACCCGCAGGATCTCGTTGGCCTCGTCATATACGGCCACGATTTTTTCCGCGATCCGCTCTGCGGAGCGTTCCATGGCCCAGGCCCGGGCCTCGAGGCTGAAGCGCCGGCGTTTCTCCTCGTCCTTTAGGAGCTCCAAGGCCTTGGCCGCCAGGGCCTGGAAGTCCTTTGGAGCCACCAGGTACCCGGTTTGGCTGTCCACTACCCCTTCCAGCACCCCTTCTGCCCCCACGGCCACCACCGGCACGCCCATGGCCTGGGCCTCCCAGATCACCAGCCCCTGGGTTTCCGTTTCGCTGGCGAAGAGGAAGAGCTCCGCCATCCGGTAGTAGCCCCCGATGTACCGGTAGGGTACCGTCCCCAGGAAACGAACCCGATTCCCGATGCCCAGGGTTTCCGCCAGGCGTTTCAAGGGCTCCAGCTCGGGTCCTTCCCCGATGTGCACCAGGAAGACCTCCTCCTCCCTGGCCATCTCGGCCACGGCCCTCAGCACCACGCCAAAGGACTTTTCCTTTCCCAGCCGGCCCACGGTGATGAGGCGCCTTTTCCCCTCGGGCCAGGGGGAGGGGGAGGGAAGGGGCGCTTCCTCCAGGATACGGTTGTCGATACCCGTGGGGATAACCCGTATGGGCCTTTGGATGCCATAACCCTCCGCTAGCCGCTTTACGGGTTCCGTGGGGGCGATGACCACCTCCACCCGGTTGTAGAAGGCCTTGGCGAGCCTGGGGATGATCCCCGTGTACTTGTCCAGGATGGCGAGACCGGGGACATAGTGGGCGTACTTTTCGTAATGGGTGTGGAAGGTGGATACGTGGGGGAGCTCCTTATTGCGGGCAATCCTGAGGCCCCACACGCCCAGGGTCAAGGGGGTGTGAGTGTGAATGATTTCAAACTCCGTGGGCAGGTGGCGGGAAGAGGGTAGGGCGATCTGCTGCCCTTCGTAAAAGGGGTAAGCCACGGAGGGGACCCGGACCACACCTTCTTCGCGGTCAGGGGCCTCGGGATGGTGGGGCGCCACCACCCAGGCCTCGTGCCCCATGCGCCTAAGCTCCCGGAGGAGGAGGTAAACGCTGGTGGTTACCCCGTTGGGGTTGGGGAAGTAAACATCGGTAAAGAGACCTACGCGGTAGAGGCGCATGCGTTCCTATCCTAACCACCCAAGCTCTTTCGGATGTGATTAGCAGCACCCAGGATCCCTCCGGGTGGGCCAATGCGGGTTTTCCCCGCCTGGCTCGCCTGCGTGTAGACCTGCTTGCTGTTCAGCAGGAGAAGACCTTCAGCAGCTAGCCGGTAGGGGTCTGGTTCCACAAGGCGCAAGGCTGGACCCAAAAGCCACTTTTGTCTTCGGGCGAAGGCCTTTGTGTATTGAGGGCCTGGGGTAGGAAAGCTTACAACTGGGACTCCTAGACCCGCTGCTTGCTCGCTAGCAGTTCCTGCTGTGGCGAAGGCGATTCGGCTACGGTGAAGGATAGCCGAGAAAGCACCTCGTAAAATCCAAACCGTTTTGCCTTCCTTGGTGAGGCGAAGCGAACCGGGGTCCTCTCTGTCGATTTGCCAGCCTGGCAAGGGAGGAAGGGCCTCCCAGGGTTTGGCCCAAGCTACTACAGGAGTTAGAGGGATATGGCGGCTTGCTTCCAGCATAAGGGGGAGGCTAAATTGCTCGTCTCCCCGGGTGCCAGGGAGTAAAGCCAAGAGTGGGTCATTGCCAAGTAGGGGGGCTAAGTCACGCTCTGGCGGCGGTAAGAGATCCATGGCAAAGCTGCCGTACCAGTAGGCATGGCTTATCCCTAGGTTTTTAAGACGCATCAGGCTCTTTTGGTCACGGACAAATACCGCCTTAACGGACCTTAGGAGGAAGCGTTCATAGGGTGTGAAGTCGCTTCCTCCCCAGTCTAATATCAGTTCCCAAAAAGGCCTGCCTTCAAGATAGTAGGCAGAAACCAAGGGATTGATGTGGTAGACAGGGCTGCCTTTAGCGGCCCAAAGAGCCACTGTTAGGGCGTAGGCGTCGCCTACCGCAACGACTGCGTCCCCTCGTGTACTTCGGGCAGTCTGCCATTGCCTTAGGGTCATGCCAAGGAAACCTGCTCTAAGGTCTTTCATTAGATTTTGCCAGCTACCGAAGATGAATCCCCCGGAGGGCATTTCCTGACGGGGTCCAAGGATTTCCCTGGCAACGCTCTTGTAGGCTTTTCCTTTACCTACCAAGGGCAGGGCCAAGGTTTCGTGGCCCAGCTCCTGAGCGATGCGAGCTCCGATAGCATCCTCTGTGGGTCCGTTGGATACGAAAAGCACTTTCATGGTTGTGGCGGGGTCGGAACCTGGGGCCTAAGTAGGGTGACGGGGAGGCATTTAGGTGAGCCAAGGTTGGGGATAACTGTCCTGCAAGCCATACGCAAAACCCACAGAGCATTATAGCGAATGTGTTCTTTGACCTGGTATAGGATGGAAGCGTGGAGCTGGGTCTGGTGACGGATACCGCAGCGGACCTGTCCCCGCGGGTGCTGACGGAGGAGGCGGTGGGCCTTGTGCCCATCTATGTCCACCTGGGGGGCAGGAGGTACAAGGATTGGCAGGAGCTTACCCCGGATGCCCTTTACCAAGCCATGCGAGCAGGGGCTGAGCCCGTGACCGAACCCCCAGGGGTGGAGGACTTTGCCGAGGTCTATGAACGGTACCTTCAGGTTTATGACCGCCTCCTATCCCTGCATGTCTCCGGAGAACTTTCCAAAACCGTGGAGAGGGCTCGGGAGGCTGCCCTGAAGGTGGCTCCCACCCGTATCCGGGTGGTGGATTCGGGCATGGTCTCTGCGGGGCTTGGGGCCATGGTGCTCAGGGCGGTGGAGATGTTGCGGAAGGGGGCAGAGGAGGAGGCCGTGGTGCGGGAGTGGGAGAGGCTTAAGCGTTCCAGCCTGTACTTCAGCGTGGCCGACTTATCCCACTTGGCGCGGAACGGCCGCCTTCCCCGCTTTGGGGAGGTGGTGGGTAACCTCCTGGGCCTTCGCCCCATCCTGCGCATCGAAAAGGGGCATATCCGCTTCCTCAAGGTGGCTAGGGAAGGAGCCGTGCCCGAGGTTCTTGCCCGGCTGGTCCTCGAGGAGCTTAAGGGAAGGCCTGCCCGGATCACCATCGCCCACACCGATGCCAAGGGCGAGTGGATTGAAGGCTTAAAGAAAAGCTTGGAGGGCGCCTTACGCCTGGAAAAGGGGCGCATCACGCGAAGCGGAGCCACCATCGCTGCCAACGTGGGTCTTGGAGCCCTAGCCGTTCACGCCTACTCGCTAGAATAGGCCCTTGGGTGCCCCCTCTGGCTCCCAGGAGAGAGGGGGTGGATCCTGCTTGCCCATGGAGATCGCCTTGGATCGGTATTACGGGCACCGCCTGGCCGTGCCCCAGGTGGTGGCGGCCTTGCTCTTTGCCCGGGAGAGGCCCCCGGCCCTCCTCCTGGCCCCGGAGGAGCGTTTGCGCCGTTACCGGGACCTAGGGGCTTTTGGCGTGCCGGTTTACGTGAACCCCGGCCTCGAGGCCTGGGAGGAGCGGGCCCTTTTCGTGATGGGGTATGAGGAGGCCCTCGCTCCCTTCCCCGAGGACCCCTCCGCCTGGCGGCTCGTTTTGGAGGTGGGCCGAAGCTATCCTCGAGGGGAGTTGCTGGACCGCCTCCTGCGCATGGGGTACGCCCGGGATGAGGATTATCGGGTGCTGGGGGAGGTGGTGGAGTTTTCCGGGGTCCGGCTGGAGTTCTTTGGGGACGAGCTGGAGAGGCTTTTGGTGGAGGGAGAGGAACGGAGGCGGCACATCCTTCTACCCAAACCGGGCAAGGCGGAAGCCTTTACCTCCAAAAAGCTCCTCCACTTTCCCGGCCCCGTGTACCTGGACACCCCGGCCCTGGCCCCCAAGGAGATCTGGCCCTTGCTGGAAGGGCGTCAGGTGGTGGCCCTGGGGGGTGGGGTGGAGCTCTCCCCCTTGGACCTGGCGGTGAGGCCCCTTACCCCCTATAGGGGGAGCCTCAAAGCCCTGGAAAAGGACCTTGCCCGCTGGCTCGGGGAAGGGAGGCGGGTCAGCCTGTTCGTGGCCCACGGGCGCACCCTGGACTACCTGAAAAGGCGGCTTGCTCCCTTTAGGCCCCGGGTGCTTGAGCGCTATCCGGGACCCAGGGGTGAGCTTTCCCTGCTCCAGGGTGCCTTTGAGGGGGGAGCGGAGTGGGAGGAGGAGGTCCTCCTTACCGAGGCCCTGATCTTCGCCACGGGGGCGGTGCGGGCCCGGTTACGGGCGGGGGAGGGGATCACCGACCCCGGGGCCCTTTCCCCTGGGGATTTCCTCATCCACCCCGACCATGGGGTGGGGCAGTACCTGGGCCTGGAGACCCGGGAGGTCCTGGGGGTGAAGCGGGACTACCTGGTCCTCCGCTACAAGGGGGAGGGGAAGCTCTACCTGCCGGTGGACCAACTGCCCCTTCTCAAGCGCCACCCTGGCACCACGGACGACCCGCCGGAGCTTTCCTCCCTGGGCAAAGGGGAGTGGCAACGGCTTAAGGAGAAGGCTAGAAAGGACGTGGAGGAGCTGGCGGCAAGGCTTCTCGTCCTTCAGGCCAAGCGCAAGGCTACCCCGGGCCGGGCCTACCCCCCGTTGCCGGAGTGGGATCCCCTCATCGAAAGGGGCTTCCCCCACCAGCTCACCCCAGACCAGAAGCAGGCCCTGGAGGAGGTCTTGCGGGACCTCGAGGCCCCCTTCCCCATGGACCGGCTCATCTCCGGGGACGTGGGCTTTGGCAAAACGGAGATCGCCCTCCGGGCTGCCCATCGGGTGGTGGGGCACGGGGCCCAGGTGGCCTTTTTGGTCCCCACCACCCTCCTGGCGGAACAGCACGGTAGGACCTTCCGGGAGCGGTTTGCTGGCCTTCCCGTGCGGATCGGAGTCCTTTCCCGCTTTACCCCGGAAGGAGAGGAGGAGGCCATCCTCAAGGGCCTCGAGGCGGGCACGGTGGACGTGGTCATCGGCACCCACCGCCTTTTAGGGGGGGATGTGCGGTTTAAGGACCTGGGGCTTCTCATAGTGGACGAGGAGCACCGCTTCGGGGTGGCGCAGAAGGAGCGGATCCGGGAGCTTAAAGCCGAGGTGGATACCCTCTACCTTTCCGCCACCCCCATCCCCCGTACCCTCTACTCCGCCTTAGTGGGCCTGAAGGACCTTTCCAGCATCAAGACCCCACCCCCGGGCCGGAAGCCCATCCGCACCTTCCTGGCTCCCTTTGACCCCCTGTTGGTGCGGGAGGCCATCCTCTTCGAGCTGGAAAGGGGGGGCAAGGTCTTCTACGTGCACGACCGGGTGGCCTCCATCGAGGCGAGGCGGCGGTACCTGGAGAGCCTGGTGCCCGAGGCCCGCATCGGGGTGGTCCACGGCAAGATGCCCGAAGGCCTGGTGGAGGAAACCATGCTCCTTTTCGCCGAGGGGGCTTACGACGTCCTTTTGGCCACCACCATCATCGAGTCAGGCCTGGATGTAGCCGAGGCCAACACCATCCTCATCGAGCGGGCGGATCGCCTGGGGTTGGCCACCTTGTACCAGCTTCGGGGCCGGGTGGGACGGCGGGAGGTGGAGGCCTATGCCTACCTCTTCCACCCCCCTAGGCTCACCGAGGCGGCGGAAAAGCGGCTTAACGCCATCGCGGATCTTTCCGACTTGGGAAGCGGCCACCTCCTGGCGGAGAAGGACATGGAGATCCGGGGAGTGGGGAACCTGCTGGGCCCCGAACAGCACGGGCACATCCGGGCCTTATCCCTGGAGGTCTACACGGAGCTTCTGGAGGAGGCCATCCGCAAGCTCCGGGGCGAGGCAGGGGAGGAGAGGAGGCACGTAACCCTGGACCTAGGGGTCTCCGCCCGGCTTCCCGCGGAGTATGTGCCGAGCCTCGAGGGCCGTAGCCGGTACTATGGCCGCCTGGCCGGGGCTAGGAGCCTGGCGGAGATCTCCCGCATCGCCAGGGAACTCAAGGACCGGTATGGCCCCCTTCCCGAGGAGGCGGAAAACCTCCTGGCCTTGGCCCGGCTGCGCCTGGTGGCGGAGCGCAAGGGGGTGGTGTCCATCACCGAGGACCTCACCCATCTCCAGGTGACCTTTCCCCGCTGGCCCTTGGACTACGACGCCCGGGGCCTGAAAGGGCTTCCCTTCCGGGTGGAACTCACCCAGTACCCCCCAGGCTTCCGCCTGGAAAAAAAAGGCTTGAAGCCCCGGGATTATCCCGAGGCTTTGCTGCAGGCCCTCTACCTCTTCGCCGACGCTTAGGGGTTGGGGATCAGGTTGAAGAGCTTAAGCCTTAGCACCACCTCAGCTTCGGTCAAGGTGTACTGGACCTTGTCCCCGGCTAGGTTTAGCCTAGCACCAATGCGAAAGCGGCCGCTTTTGATGAGGTCAAAAGCTTGCGTGCCCGGCTGGATGTTTAGGAGGAGGGTAACAGCCTGCTCTTCCCCAGGGTCTAGGGTGACGGATTGCTGGATAGCGGCATAATCCCCTCCTTGGCCATCGTAAAGATTGGTGTCGCTCTCAGGGCCCAAGCGGACCTCGAGGTCCAGGGTGCTGGGGAGGGTGCCTGTGTTTTTCAAGGCCACCTGGAGGCCCAATTTTCCCTCCACCAAAGCCTCGCTCCCGGGCACCTCTACCAGTTGGCCCGCAGGGTCATCGGGGAAGAGAACCTGGGCAGTGGCGAGGTTGAGCTCCCCCTGGCGTTGGTCTTGGGGGATAAAGCTTAAAAGATCCACTTCAAACCGATGGATGGTGTGGCCGCTGCAGGCCGCCAGGACCAGGGAGGATAACAATAGGGCTAAACGTTTCACGGTTTGACCTCCTTAAAACCGCACCGCCATGGCGATGCCGTACACGGTTCCCCCCACCAAGGGAGCCTCGTGGGTGGTGAGGGCAAGGTCCAGGCTGAGGGCTTCCAGGTTGAAGCCAGCGCCTAGACCGAGGCGCAAGCCTCCCTCCACTCCGAACCCAGCCCGGATGGCAACCATACCCAGGCGGTATTCCGCACCCATGTGGAAGGCGGGGGCGGTGGCGCCGAAGCGGCTGTCCGCAGCCAGGAGGAGTTCGCCCACCTCCAAGGGTAGGCGGTAGGCCCCGTTAAGGGTAAAGATGGGGGCGGAGAGATCGCTTTTCCTCGTGGTAGCCGAACGGCTGGTTTCCGCTCCATCCACCAGCGTTACCTCCACGCCGCTCCACTGGGAGAACCCTAGGAGGTTTTGCACCCCAAGGCCCAAGGCCCAATCCCCCCCGTCCACTGCCAGGCCCACATCCCCTCTTAGGCCGTAGCCCCCACCTCCACCGCCTTGGCCAAGGCTACCCTCCAGGTAGGAGGGATAGCTGAGGAAGTAACGGGCTTCGTAACTTACACCGCTTATATTGCCGTCCTGGTCAAAGGTGGGCCGGGCCTTGGCCGAGGCCTCTGCGTAGCCCAGACCGTAGAATCCCTCGCCCCGTACCCCCGCGTACACCCTCCCTGGGCCGGGTATTTCGGGAAGGGGGGTGGAAAATCCCAGGGCCACGCTTATGCCAGAGGTGAGGGAACCTTGGGCCTCGAGGGCACAGGGGGACGGAGTGCTAGCCTTGCAGCGGTCAAAGGAGCCCTCCCTCATGGCCTGCTCCAGATCCGGATTTGGAGCCACCCGTAACCCCTCAGAGCCCACGAAGGGACCAAGGGAAAGGTATGTGCCGGGTCCTAGATCCAGGCGTAGGGGCAGGAAGGGTTGGGGGGTGAAGGCGCTGGGCTTGTCCGGTGCCACTCCCGCTTGAAAGGAGGGCATCAGGCTTCTCCCTTGGCCATCGGTGATGGAGATACCATCGGCGCTGATCCGGAACACCACCTCGTCGGGGCTTCGCGCGGGGTTAAGGAGAAAGCTACCCAGGTGGGTGGCCTGATCGTAGGCGCTGAGGAAATCAAAGTTGTTTCGGAAGGAAGCCGGGTCCGTGAAGTAGGCAAAGGGGCTCGTGTCTGCAAAGAAAGGCAAAAACCGTAGCAGACCCACCGGGACCTGGAAGCCCTCCCCATCCCACTTTCCCGGAAAGGCGGCGTAGGCGGGGTTGGCTGCTTGTGCCCCCGGTCCGGGTAGGAGAACACCGCCCATGCCTAAGTTTCGCACCCCTTGGGCCAGGGTGAGCCCCAGGAGGCCGACGAGGAGGAAGGAAGCGCTTCTTTTCATACAAGGTTTATCTTATCGGAGCCATGCTCTTTGTCAACGGACCCCTTTGACAAGCCCGCGAACCCTGCCGTAAACTTTGACTCAGTATAAGGAGGTGGCCATGATCAAGAAGGTGGGCGTGGTGGGCGCGGGAACCATGGGTAGCGGGATCGCCGCCTTGGTGGCGAGCGCCGGGATCCCGGTGGTCCTTTTGGACATCCCGGGCAAGGAAAACCGCAACGAGCCGGCCAAAAGGGGTCTTGAAAGGGCCTTGAAGGCCAAGCCGGCAGCCTTCATGGACCCGGATCTGGCCCGCTATGTGGAGATCGGTAACACCGAGGACGACCTGGGGAAGCTTGCGGACTGCGACTGGGTGGTGGAGGCCATTATCGAGAAGCCCGAGCCCAAGCGGGCTTTGTACGAGCGGCTGGAGGGCATCCTAAAGCCCACGGCCATCGTCAGCTCCAACACCAGCGGCATCCCCATGCGGGTGCTTTTGGAGGGCCGCTCCGAGGCTTTCCGCCGTCGCTTTTTGGGCACCCACTTCTTCAACCCGCCCCGCTACCTGCACCTGCTGGAACTGATCCCCACCCCTGAGACCGACCCTGAGGTCCTAAAGGAGATCCGGCGCTTTGGGGAGCGCATCCTGGGTAAGGGCACGGTTCTGGCCAAGGACTCTCCCGGCTTCATCGCCAACCGGCTTGGGGTCTACGGCATGGTGCAGGCGGTGCGCCTCATGGAGAAGCACGGCCTCAGCATTGACGAGGTGGATGCCCTCACGGGACCCCTTCTAGGCCGTCCCAACTCCGCCACCTTCCGCACCGCTGACCTCACGGGGCTGGATGTGCTCAAGCTGGTCACGGAAGAGCTGGCCCAGGCCACCGGGGAGGACTTTGCCCTGCCGGAGTGGGTCCTGCGCCTGGTGGAGGAGGGGCGGCTTGGGGAGAAGACGGGTGCGGGGTTTTACCGACGGGCGAATGGGGAGATCTACACCTTGGACCATCGCACCCTCGAGTATGTGCCCCGGGCCAAGGTGGACCTCCCTGAGCTTAAGGCCCTTCGGGATCTGCCCCTGGCGGAAAGGCTTCCCAAGGTGTTGGAGCTTCCCGGCAAGTACGGGGCTTTCCTCAGGGAGCTTTTGGCCCGCACCGCCCACTACACCTTGGAGAAGGCTTCCGGGATCGCCTACGACCTGGTCTCCGTGGACCAGGCCCTGGAGTGGGGCTTCGGTTGGGAGGAGGGGCCCTTCAAGAACATGGATGCCCTGGGCCACGGGCGCCTCGAGGCCCTTTTCCAGGAGCTGGGTCTTCCCAAGCCCGAGCTCTTAGGCCAGGCCCAGGGGGCCTTCTACCGCAATGGCACCTACCTGGGCTTTGACGGGGCCTACCACCCCTTGCCCAGGCGGGAAGGGGTTATTTCCCTAAAAGCCCTCAAGTCCGAGGGCAAGACCCTCCTAGAGGGCAAGGAGGCAGCCCTGTTGGACCTGGGGGATGGGGTGGCCCTTTTGGAGTTCCGCACCAAGATGAACGCCATCGGGGAGGGCGTGATCCGCATGCTCCAGAAGAGCCTGGAGTATGTGGAGGAAAAGGGCTATGTGGGTCTGGTGATCGGCAACGAGGACCCGAGGGCGTTTTCCGCTGGGGCTAACCTGGCCTTGATCCTCTCCCTGGCCCAGGAAGGCGACTGGGACCAGCTATCCCTGGCGGTGCGGCAGTTTCAGAAGGCTTCCATGTCCTTGCGCTATAGCCCCTTCCCGGTGGTGGTGGCACCCTTTGGCCTAACCCTGGGCGGGGGTGCGGAGTTCACCCTGCATGCGGATAGCGTCCAGGCCCACGCGGAGCTCTACATGGGCTTGGTGGAGGCCGGGGTGGGGCTTCTGCCCGCCGGGGGTGGCACCAAGGAGATGCTTTTCCGCTTCACCCAGGAACTTGCGCCCTACGAGGAGGCGGACCCCTTTGAGGGGGTGAAGCGGGCCTTTAACCTCATCGCCTTGGCCAAGACCTCCACCAGCGCCCTCGAGGCCCGCAAGATGGGCTTCCTTAGGGATCGGGATCGGGTCAGCATGAACCGGGACTTCCTCATCGCCGACGCCAAGCGGCGGGTCTTGGAGCTGGCCCCGGATTACCGCCCACCCCTTCCTCCAAGGATCCGCGTCCTGGGCAGTGAGGCCTTGGGCAACCTGCGCTATGCGGTCTGGGCCTTCCGGGAGGCGGGGGAGATCTCGGACCACGACATGCGGATCGGCCTGGAGATTGCCCAGGTCCTCACGGGTGGGGAGGGCCCGGCGCGGGAGGTTTCCGAGTGGGACCTTCTGGACCTGGAACGGGAAGCCTTCTTGAGGCTCCTCGGCACCCGTAAGACCCAGGAGCGGATCGCCTACACCCTCAAGACGGGTAAGCCCCTTAGGAACTAAAGAGGTGGAACCATGCGGGAAGCGGTAATCGTCAGCGCAGTGCGGAGCCCCGTGGCCCGGGGCAAAAAGGATGGGGCCTTGGCCACCTTGCATCCCGTGGACCTCTCGGCCCAGGTGATGCGGCAGGCGGTGGAACGGGTGGGCTTGGATCCCAAGGAGCTGGAGGATGTCCTCTGGGGCTGCGCCATGCCCGAGGCAGCCCAGGGGCTGAACATCGCCCGCTTGGCCCTCTTAAGGGCGGGCTTCCCTGTGGAGGTGGCGGGGGCCACCATCAACCGCTTTTGCTCCAGCGGCCTTCAGACCATCGCCATGGCGGCCCAGGCGGTGATGACGGGGATGGCGGATGCGGTGTTGGCGGGCGGGGTGGAGATGATGAGCCAGGTGCCCATGTCGGGCTACCACACCCGCCTCCACCCCGACCTCACCCCCACGGAGTGGACCCCGGAGGGCTACTCCACCTACATCGGCATGGGTTTTACCGCCGAGAGGGTGGCGGAGCGCTTCGGGATCAGCCGGGAGGACCAGGACCGCTGGGCCCTTAGGAGCCATCAAAGGGCGGCCCAGGCCTGGGCTGAGGGTCGGTTTACCGAGGTGGTGCCCATCCGGGTACCCAAGGTGCACTACCAGGGAACCAAGAGGGTGGTGGAGGAGATCCTTTTTGAGCGGGATGAAACCGTGAGGCCGGAGACCTCCCTCGAGGCCTTGGCCAAGCTCCGGCCCGCCTTCAAAAAGGGCGGCACCGTGACCGCGGGGAACGCAAGCCCCTACTCCGATGGGGCGGCGGCCGTGGTGGTGATGAGCCGGGAGAAGGCGGAGGCCCTGGGCCTGAAACCCTTGGCCCGCTTCATCAGCTTCGCCGTGGCCGGGGTGGAGCCGGACATCATGGGCATAGGTCCCGTCAAGGCGGTACCCAAGGCCCTAAAAAGGGCGGGCCTGGGCCTGGACCAGGTGGGCCTCATCGAGTTCAACGAGGCCTTTGCCGCCCAGGTGCTGGCGGTGATGCGCGCTTTGGAGATGCCCGAGGAGAGGACCAACGTGAACGGCGGGGCCATCGCCCTGGGCCACCCTTTGGGGGCCACCGGGGCCAAGCTCACCGCCCAGCTCATTGCCGAGCTGGGGAGGCGGGGTGGGGGGTATGGCCTGGTGACCATGTGCATCGGCGGTGGCATGGGGGCTGCCGGGGTTTTTGAGGTTTACCCAGCCTAGGAGGGAGCCATGACGGAGGAGAAGAAGCTTTGGCAGAAGGGCGGGGGTTGGTTGTTGGAGGCCCCTGAGCGCCTCTACACCCCCGAGGACTTCGACGAGAGCGTCAAGGAGATCGCCCGCACCACCCGCACCTTCGTGGAGAAGGAGGTGCTTCCCCTTCTTGAGCGCATGGAGCACGGGGAGTTGGAGCTGAACGTGCCCCTCATGCGCAAGGCGGGGGAGCTTGGGCTTCTGGGGATTGATGTGCCCGAGGAGTACGGGGGGCTGGACCTGCCCAAGGTGATCTCCACGGTGGTGGCGGAGGAACTATCGGGCAGTGGGGGCTTTTCCGTCACCTACGGGGCCCACACCTCCATCGGTACCCTGCCCCTGGTCTACTTCGGCACCGAGGAGCAGAAGCAAAAGTACCTGCCCAAGCTGGCCAGCGGGGAGTGGATCGCGGCCTACTGCCTCACGGAGCCGGGATCGGGTTCGGATGCCCTTTCGGCCAAGACCCGGGCCACCCTTTCCGAGGACGGCAGGCACTACATCCTAAATGGGGTCAAGCAGTGGATCTCCAACGCCGGCTTCGCCCACCTCTTCACCGTTTTCGCCAAGGTGGATGGGGAGCACTTCACCGCCTTTTTGGTGGAGCGGGATACTCCCGGGCTTTCCTTCGGCCCCGAGGAGAAGAAGATGGGGATCAAGGCCTCCAGCACCCGCCAGGTGGTCCTCGAGGACGCGAAGGTCCCCGTGGAAAACGTCCTGGGGGAGATCGGTAAGGGGCACAAGATCGCCTTTAACGTCCTCAACGTGGGCCGGTACAAGCTGGGGGCGGGGGCGGTGGGCGGGGCAAAGCGGGCCCTGGAGCTCTCTGCCAAGTACGCTAAGGAACGCCACCAGTTCGGACGGTCCATCGGGAGCTTTGGCCTGATCCAGGCGAAGCTTGGGGAGATGGCCAGCCGCATCTACGCTGCCGAAAGCGCCGTCTACCGCACCGTGGGCCTTATCGACGAGGCCCTTCTGGGCAGGAAGGGTGCTGAGGCGGTGATGGCAGGGATAGAGGAGTACGCGGTGGAGGCCAGCATCATCAAGGTGCTGGGGTCGGAGGTGCTGGACTACGTGGTGGACGAAGGGGTGCAGATCCACGGGGGCTACGGCTACTCCCAGGAGTACCCCATCGAGAGGGCCTACCGCGACGCCCGCATCAACCGGATTTTTGAGGGCACTAACGAGATCAACCGCCTCCTCATCCCCGGGATGCTCCTAAGGAGGGCCCTGAAGGGGCAGCTACCCCTCTTCCAAGCGGCCATGAAGCTTCAGAAGGAGCTTCTGGAGCCCGGCTTTGAGGAGCCCGAGGACCTCGAGGCCCACCAGGTGGCGGGACTCAAGAAGCTTGCCCTGATGGTGGCGGGTCTTGCCGCCCAAAAATACGGGGAGAAGGTGGAGGAGGAGCAGGAGGTCCTGGGGGCGGTGGCGGATATCCTGATCGACGCCTACGCCGCCGAAAGCGCCCTCCTGAGGGCCAGGAGGCTTGGGGGGGTTGCCCTTGCCATGGCCCGGCTCTATCTCCTCCAGGCCCTGGACCGGGCCCAGGCTTCGGCCCTATCCGTCCTGCCCCGGTTGGTGGAAGGGGATGAGGCCCGGGTGGTCTACTCCGCGGCCCGCAGGCTCACCAAGCATGAGCCCGTGGACCTGGTAGCCCTGAGGCGGGAGGTGGCGGGGGCGGTCCTGGAAGCGGAGGGCTATCCCATCCCCCGCTGAAGCGGGGCGTTTCCCTGCCGGGGCTTGGCCCCGGCAGGGGCCTTAGGTGGTCTTAACCGACGGCGCTTTGGGGTAGGCGCGTTACCCCTTTTGCGCCGTGATCCCTTTGACCGCCTCTGGGTTGCTCAGGAGGAAGACCCTTTTGGTCCCAGGCGACGCCCCGATCGCCCGCTACCCCTTGGAACTCCTTTGGTGAGCTACTCCAGGGCCAGGCGCCACTTGGGGCCTTCCTTGGTGTCCTCCACGATGATCCCCAGGGCGTTGAGCCTTTGGCGGATGAGGTCGCTTTTGGCGTAGTCCTTGGCCCGCCGGGCCTCCTCCCTGAGTTCCAGAAGGAGGGCGACGAGCCCCTCCAGAAGGGGGCCGGAAACCCTCTCCTCGAGAACCCTTTCGGGGAATAGCCCTAGGATGCCTTCCCCCAGGGTGTGGAAGACCTGGGCGGTGCGCCTCAGGGTATCCCCCTTGGCCTCGGGGAGGAGCTTGTTGAACTCGGGGAGGAAGGAGAAGAAGGCGGCCAGGGCCTCGGGGGTGCTAAGGTCGTCCTCTATGGCCGCCAGGAAATCCCTTTCCAAGGCATCCAGGGCTCTTTCCAGCTCCGAGGTGGTGCCGGGCGAGGCCGTGGCCAAACGGGCCCGCACTTCCCGATAGGTCTGAAGAAGGCGGGCATAGCCCCGCTTGGCCGCCTCGAGGCCCTCCCAGGTGAAGTCCATGGGGCTTCGGTAGTGGGTCTGTAGCAGGTAAAAGCGCAGGGCCATGGGCTCGTGGGCCTTGAGGAGGTCGTGGAGGAGGACCAGGTTCCCCGTGCTTTTGGCCATTTTTTCCCCTTCCAGGAGCACGTGGTTGTGGTGCATCCAGTGGCGGGCAAAGCGGTAACCCGCTGCCTCCGCCTGGGCGATCTCGCACTCGTGGTGGGGGAACTGCAGGTCGATGCCCCCGGCGTGGATGTCAAACCCTTCCCCCAGGTACTTGAGGCTCATGGCGGTGCACTCTATGTGCCAGCCCGGATACCCTTCCCCCCATGGGCTTTTCCAGCGCATGATGTGGCCGGGCTCGGCGGCTTTCCAGAGGGCGAAGTCCAGGGGGTCCTCCTTCTCCTCCCGCACCTCCACCCTGGCCCCGGCTCTTAGCTCCTCCAGGCGCTTTCCCGAAAGCTTCCCGTACTGGGGGAAGGCCCGCACCCGGAAGTAGACACTTCCCTTTCGCTCGTAGGCGAAGCCCAACTTTAAGAGCCTTTCCGTGAGCTCGATCTGCTCCGGGATGTGGCCGCTGGCCCTGGGGGCGATGGAGGGGCGGAGCACGTTCAGGGCGGTGATGGCGTCGAAGTAGCTCCAGGTGTACTTCTCAGCCACCTCCATGGGTTCCAGCTGTTCCAGCTTGGCCCGGCGCTGGATCTTGTCCTCTCCCTGATCGGCATCGTCGGTGAGGTGGCCCACGTCGGTGATGTTGGAGACGAAGCGCACCTTGTATCCCTGGTGGAGGAGGTAGCGGCGGAGCACATCGTAGACGATGGGTCCCCGGGCATGCCCCAGATGGGGGTCGGAGTATACGGTGGGGCCGCATACATAGATCCCCACGTGCCCCGGGGTGGCGGGGGTGAAGTCCACTTTGCTCCTCTGCAAGGTGTCGTAGATGCGCAGGCCCATATGGGGGATTATAGGCCCATGGCATAATGGCGGGGTATGGGCAGGATCCTGAGGGGCTTGGCAGGGGGTGGCCAGCTTAGGGTGGTGGCCGCGGACACGGGGGACGTGGTGGAGGAGGCGCGGCGCCGCCATGGGCTTTCCCCCACGGCTACCGCCGCCTTGGGCCGGGCCATGACCGGGGCACTGCTTCTAGCCCAGCTCCTCCTGAAAACCCCCAAGGAGCGGATTACCCTGCGCATGGAGGGCACGGGGCCCTTAGGTGGGCTTGTGGCGGAGGCGGATGCTGTGGGAAACGTCCGGGGGTACGTGCGAAACCCGGTGGCAGAGGTGCCCTTGCGGGAGGATGGGAAGCTGAACGTGGGGGAACTCATCGGGGCCGGGGTCTTGCGGGTGGACCGGAGCCTTCCCCACGGGGAGGTCTACACCAGCACCGTGCCCCTGGTCTCCGGGGAGATCGCCGAGGACCTGGCCCACTACCTTTGGCAGTCGGAGCAGATTCCCTCCGCGGTCCTCTTGGGGGTGCGGGTGAAGGGGGAAGGGGAGGTGGAGCTGGCGGGGGGGGTGGCCATCCAGGTGATGCCGGACACCCCCGAGGAGGTGCTTTCCCGCCTCGAGGCCAACCTGTCGGGTGTAAGCGGCATCACGCCCCTCTTGCGGGAGGGCCTGGAGGCTGCTCTGGAGAAGATTCTTGCCGGCTTGGGTTTTGAGAGGACGGATCTCCGGGCCCTAGGCTACCCTTTGGACGAGATCCCCGCCCGCTTCCGGTGCCGTTGCAATCGGGAAAAGGCCCTCGAGGCCCTGGTCTTTTTCACCCCGGAGGAACGGGAGGACATGATCGTAAGGGACGGGGGTGCGGAGGTGGTCTGCCACTGGTGCGGGGAGGTGTACCGCTTCTCCCCGGAGGAGATCCGCACCCTGGTGGCGGAGGTGCGCTGCCCTGACTGCGGCACCCTCTGGCTGTATCCCAAGGCGGACGGTACCCTTTTCCGCATCGAGGGGGATACCTGCCGCTGCGGGCGTAAGGTGGAAATTCCTTCGGAAAAGCGGGCAAGGGCCTGATAAACTTTGTCCATGTTCAAGACCATCCTCCTGGCTTATGACGGTTCCGACCATGCCAAGCGGGCGGCAAGGATAGCCAAGATGGAGGCCGAGGCCCACGGGGCCAGGTTGGTGGTGGTGCATGTCTATGAGCCCGTCCCCGACTACCTGGGGGAGCCCTTTTTCCAGGAGGCCCTGAAAAGGCGCCTGGAACGGGCGGAAAAGGTCCTGGCGGAGGCCGTGGGCCTCACGGGGGTGCCCCGGGAGGATGCCCTTCTCCTCGAGGGGCGCCCTGCGGAGGCCATCCTGGAGGCGGCCATAGGGGAACAGGCCGACCTCATCGTCATGGGTACCCGGGGCTTGGGGGCGATCGGTAGCCTCTTCCTGGGAAGCCAAAGCCAAAGGGTGTTGGCGGAAGCCCCCTGCCCCGTGCTTTTGGTGCGCTGAAGGGTTTTCGGCGGCCTTGGAGTAAACCCTTCCCGGAGGCACCCCCTTTCCCCTGGTGTAAAGGGTACACTGGGGGGTATGGAGTACCAGACCCTGGCGGTGCTTTCGGGCCTACCGGAAGACCCCCATGGCGCGGTGGGGCTTCCCATCTACGCGGTGGCCGCCTACGGTTTCAAGACCCTGGAGGAGGGAGCGGAGCGGTTTGCCAGCGGGGAGGGCTATGTCTACGCCCGGCAGAAGGACCCCACCAATAGGGCCTTAGAGGAGCGGCTACGGGCCTTGGAAGGAGGCATGGAGGCCTTGGTCTTCGCCTCCGGCCAGGCGGCCACCTTTGCTGCCCTCTTTTCCCTCCTCCGCCCAGGGGATGAGGTGGTGGCGGCTAAGGGGCTTTTCGGCCAGACCATCGGCCTTTTCCAACAGGTCTTTGCCCCCATGGGCGTAAGGGTGCGCCACGTGGAGCCCGAGACCGACCGGGTGCGGGAGGCCCTCAGCGAGAGGACCCGGGCCATCTTCGTGGAAACCATGGCCAACCCGGCCCTGGCGGTTTCGGACCTCGAGGGCCTGGCCTCCTTGGCGGAGGAAAAGGGTATTGCCCTGGTGGTGGACAACACCTTTGGCGCTGCCGGTGCCCTGGCCAAGCCCCTCCAGTGGGGGGCCCACGTGGTGGTGGAAAGCCTCACCAAATGGGCAAGCGGCCACGGCTCCGTACTGGGAGGAGCAGTGGTGGTGAGGGAAAGCCCCATCTGGGCCAACTACCCCCAGTTCCTGGAGAAGGATGCCAGGGGCCAGGTTCCTTGGGGGGCCCTGGGGCCTCGCTGTTATCCCGAGCGGGTGCGTACCCTGGGGCTATCCCTCATGGGCATGGCCCTTTCCCCCTTCAACGCCTACCTTCTCTTCCAGGGCCTAGAGACTGTGGCCCTAAGGGTTAGGCGGATGAGCGAAACCGCCCAGAGCCTGGCCGAGGCCCTTCTAGGCCACCCGAAGATCAAAGCCCTTCGCTACCCCGGCCTACCCCAGGATCCGGCCTATCCCATGGCCCGCAAGTACCTAACCTCAGGAGGGCCCATGCTGACCCTGGATCTGGGAAGCCAGGAAGCAGCCAGCCGCTTCCTGAGGGCCATACCCCTACCCAAAGTGGCCAACCTGGGGGATGCCCGCACCCTTTTGGTGCATCCCTGGACCACCACCCATAGCCGCCTTTCGGAGGAGGGGAGGCTTCAGGCGGGTGTTACCCCGGGGTTGGTGCGGGTTTCCGTGGGCCTCGAGGACCCCGGGGATCTTGTGGCCTGGTTCCGGGAGGCTCTGGGGGAGGTTTAGGGGGGAGTGAAGGCACAAGCAGGCTTAATCGTGATTATATGCACATAATGGTCCTCCCTAGCCCAGAGCCCGCCGGGGATGTTTCCCGGCGGGCTCCTTTACCCAGGCTTCAGATCACCCAAAGCCCTTGGCGCATCAGGGGCACCCGGGTGCCATCCTGCAAGATCCCATCCACCTGCATTTCCTTAGAGCCGATCATCCAGTCGATGTGCACCAGGCTTTCGTTGGCCCCGCGCCTTAGGAATTCCTCCCCGCTTGGGCGCCCCTCGAGGTTCTCCGCATAGGCCTGGCCGAAGGCGATGTGGCTGGCGGCGTTCTCGTCAAAGAGGGTGTCGAAGAAGACCAAGCCCGTTTGGGCGATGGGATTGTCGGCGGGTACCAGGGCCACCTCTCCGAGCCTGCGGGCCCCCTCGTCGGTGGAGAGGACCTTGAGGAGGACCTCCTGGCCCCTTTCCGCCCCTACCTCCACCGCATATCCCCGTTCAAACCGAGCCCAGATGCCCTCCACCAGCTGCCCCCCCAGGGCCAGGGGCCGGGTTGCGCGCACCACCCCTTCCACCCGTTCCCGATGGGGGGCGGTGAAGACCTCCTCCGTGGGCAGATTGGGGTTACAAATGCGTCCCTTCTTGGTGGGGGTGGCCCCACCCTGCCATAGGTGGCCTTCCGCAAGGCCCACCGTTAGGTCCGTACCTGGCCCCTGGAAGTGTAGGGCAGCGAAGCGCTTGGCGTTCAGGAAGGCCACCTTTTCGTGGAGGCTTCGGTTGTGGGCCTCCCAGGCGGCTACGGGGTCCGGCCCGTCCACCCGGGTGGCCTGGAAGATGGCCTGCCAGAGCCTGGCCACGGCTTCCTCCTCGGGGAGATCCGGGAAGACCGCCCGGGCCCAGCCGGGGTGGGCGAAGGGGACGATGGTCCAGTTGGAGACAAACTCCGTGATGGCCTCGAGGGCCGGCTTGTAGGCGCGGCTCTGCGCCTGTTGGGCCCGCCCGATGCGCTCCGGGGGAAGGCCCTCGAGGGCCCGGGGGTCGTTGCCGGAAACCGCAAGCCGCGCCGCCCCTTCCCGGAAGGCCTTAGCCATGCCCTCGTAGAGCCAGGCCGGGGCCTGGTCCAAACCTTCCTCCGGGGCCAGGGAAAGGCGCTTCCGGGAGAGGACGTTATCCCCGTAGAGGACCGTGAAGAGGCTTGCCCCTTGCCCGTAGGCCTTTTCCGCCAGAAGGCGCACGAAATCCACCGCCTCTATGGGCGCGGTGGCGATGACCTCCTGCCCTTTTTCCAGGTTAAGCCCTACCCGGATGGCCAAGTCCGCCAGCTTTTCTAGGTTCTCCTGAAACGCGCTCACGCTCCCAAGTCTTTTGGCCAAAAGGGCTTACGTCAAGCCCTAGGGCAGCTTTTGGGCCTTCCCAGGAGGAGGACGGCTCCAGCCAAAAGGAGGAGAGGTGGCCGGTAATCATCGAGGATTAGGGCCGCCAAAAGGAAGAGGAGGGCCAAGGGGTACCGCAGGGGCATGGCCTCATGGTACACCGGGGGCGGGGCCGTGCCCGGGACATTCCTCACCCGCCCGGGCCGATATGGTAAGGGTGAGGTGAACCCTATGCGCTCCATCACCGTGGACGGCAACGAGGCGGTGGCCCGGGTGGCCTACCGCTTAAGCGAGGTGATCGCCATTTACCCCATCACCCCTTCCAGCCCCATGGCGGAGCTCTCCGATGAGTGGGCGGCCAGGGGGGAGCCCAACCTGTTTGGACTGGTGCCCCGGGTGGTGGAGATGCAGTCCGAGGGGGGTGCGGCGGGGGCCCTGCACGGGGCCCTCCAGGAGGGGGTGCTGGCCACCACCTTCACCGCCAGCCAAGGCCTCCTGCTCATGATCCCCGACATGTACAAGATCGCCGGCCAGGCCCTTCCCGGGGTGATCCACGTGGCCGCTAGGTCCTTGGCCACCCATGCCCTATCCATCTTTGGGGACCACCAGGATCTCTATGCGGTGCGGCCCACGGGGTGGGCGATCCTGGTGTCGGACTCCGTGCAGGCGGCACAGGACTTGGCGGCCATGGCCCACATCGCTGCCCTGAAGGCAAGCCTGCCCGTGCTACACGCCATGGATGGTTTCCGCACCTCCCACGAGGTGCAGAAGATCGTGCCCCTTTCCGACCGGGAGCTTAAGGCCCTCTTTCCCTTCGGGGCCCTCGAGGCCTATCGCCGGCGGGCCCTCACCCCCGAGGCCCCGGTGATCCGGGGCACCGCGCAAAACCCCGACCACTACTTCCAGAACCGGGAGGCCATCAACCCCCACTACCTGCGCCTGCCCCAGGTGGTGGCCGAGGCCATGGAACACTTTGCCCAGGTAACGGGGCGCCGTTACGCTCCTTACGAGTACTTCGGCCACCCGGAAGCGGAGCGGGTGGTGGTGGTCATGGGCTCAGCCTCCTTGGCGGTGGAGGAGGCGGTGGAGTACCTCCTGAGGCAAGGGGAAAGGGTGGGCATGGTGCGGGTGCGCCTTTACCGCCCCTTCCAGAGCGAGGCCTTTCTCGCCACCTTGCCCCAAACCGTGAGGAAGGTGGCGGTCCTGGACCGGGGTAAGGAGCCTGGGGCCGTGGGGGAACCCCTCTTCCAGGAGGTGGCGGCGGCCTTTGCCCTGAGGGGTGGGGAGGTTCCGGTCCTGGTGGGCGGGAGGTACGGGCTTTCCTCCAAGGAGTTCACCCCAGCCATGGCCCTGGGGGTTTTTGAGGAGCTCAGGAAGGAGAGACCCCGGCATGGCTTCACCGTGGGAATCGTGGACGACGTGACGGGCACAAGCCTTTCCTATCCCCAGGTGGACTTTGAGGACCCGGCCTCGGTGCGGGCGGTTTTCTTCGCCCTGGGGGCCGATGGGACCGTGAGCGCCAACAAGAACACCATCAAGATCATCGGGGAGGAGACCCCCCTTTACGCCCAAGGGTATTTTGTCTACGACTCCAAGAAGTCGGGCTCCCGCACGGTAAGCCACCTGCGCTTTGGGCCAAATCCCCTGAACAAGCCCTACCTGGTGCAGAAGGCCAACTTCGTGGGCATCCACCAGTGGAGCTTCTTGGAACGGCTTCCCATGCTGGGGGTGGCGGAAGAAGGGGCCACGGTCCTCATCAATAGCCCCTACCCCAAGGAGGAGGTTTGGGACCGCCTGCCCAGGCCTGTCCAGGAGGAGATCCTCAGGAAGAAGCTAAGGGTCTATGTGGTCAACGCCTATGAGCTGGCCAGGAGGGTGGGCCTTCCCGGGCGTATCAACACCATCATGCAGGCGGCCTTCTTCAGGCTTTCCCGGGTCTTGCCCGAGGAGGAGGCCAAGGCCCGCATCAAGAAGGGGATAGAGAAAAGCTACGGCAAGCGGGGAAAAACGGTGCTGGAGAGGAACTTCCAGGCAGTGGAGCTGGGTTTTGAGGCGGTGGAGCCCCTCCCCATTCCCGGAAGGATCACCTCGGAGCAGGAGCTGGTGCCCCCTATGGTGGACCACCCGCCCGCCTTCGTACGGGAGGTGCTGGGGCCCATCGCCTTGGGGCTTGGAGACGCCTTGCCGGTTTCCGCCTTTCCCCCGGATGGAACCTACCCCACGGGGACGGCCAGGTACGAAAAGCGGGGCATCGCGGAGTTCATCCCCACCTGGGATCCCCAGGTGTGCGTGCAGTGCGGCAAGTGCGTCCTGGTCTGCCCCCATGCGGTGATCCGGGCCAAGGTGGTGCCGGAGGAAGCCTTGGCCCAGGCCCCCGAGGGTTTCCCCCACCGCAAGGCCATGTGGAAGGAACTCACCGGGGAGTTTACCCTGGCCATAAGCCCCGACGACTGCACGGGTTGCTCCCTATGCGTGGAGGTATGCCCCGCCAAGGACAAGCAAAACCCGAGCCGGAAGGCCTTGAACCTGGCACCCCGCCTCGAGGTTCGGGAAGCCATGAACCGGCACTGGGACTTTTTCCTTTCCCTGCCGGAAACCCCCAGGGCCAGCCTCAAGTTCCACGCGGTCAAGGACGTGCAACTTCTGGAGCCCTTGTTTGAGTTCCCCGGGGCCTGCGCGGGGTGTGGGGAAACCCCTTACCTGAGGCTCCTTACCCAGCTCTTCGGCGACCGCCTCATCGTGGCCAACGCCACCGGGTGTAGCTCCATCTACGGGGGAAACCTTCCCACGACCCCCTGGAGCAAGAACAAGGAGGGGCGGGGCCCCGCCTGGGCCAACTCCCTTTTCGAGGACAACGCCGAGTTCGGTTTCGGCATGCGCCTGGCCCTGGACAAGAAGGCGGAGTACGCCCGAGAGCTTGTCAGGGGCTTCCGGCAGGTGCTGGGGGAGGAGCTTTTGGAGAGGCTCCTTGCGGACACGGGGCCAGAGGGGGTGGAGGAGAGGCGGCGGGATGTGGCCCTGCTACGGCAAAAGCTCAAGGACCTGGACGATCCCAAGGCCCGGGATCTCCTGGCGGTGGCGGATGCCCTCATCCCCCATTCCGTGTGGATCGTGGGCGGGGACGGCTGGGCCTACGATATCGGTTACGGGGGTCTGGACCACGTGCTGGCCAGCGGGGCCAACGTGAAGGTCCTGGTGTTGGACACAGAGGTCTACTCCAACACCGGGGGGCAGGCCTCCAAGGCCACGGGCCTGGGGGCGGTGGCCAAGTTCGCCGCGGCGGGCAAGCCCACCCCCAAGAAGGACCTGGCCTTCATGGCCATGAGCTACGGGCACGTTTACGTGGCCCAGGTGGCCATGGGGGCGAGCGATGCCCACACCCTGAGGGCCTTCCTCGAGGCGGAGGCCCATAAGGGTCCGGCCCTCATCATCGCCTACAGCCACTGCATTGCCCACGGCATCGACATGGCCAAGGGCATGGAGCACCAGAGGTTGGCGGAGCGCACGGGGTACTGGCCCCTCTTCCGCTACATCCCTGGCCAGGGGCTGATCCTGGATTCCAAGCCCCCCACCCTGCCCTTGCGGGAATACCTCTATGCGGAAAACCGCTACCGGCTCCTTCTCCAGACCCATCCCGAGGGGGCCGAGGCCTTCTTGAAGCTGGCGGAGGAGGCCGTGCGGGAAAGGTGGGAAAGGCTTTCCCGCATGGCCCAAAGGGAAACTGTGCCAAGCTAAAGGGAGGAGGAAGCCATGGACCTCAGCACCACCTACCTGGGCTTAAAGCTGGAGCACCCTTTGGTGGCCTCGGCCTCACCCCTTACGGAGCGGCTGGACGGGTTTCTCCGCCTGGAGGATGGGGGTGCAGCGGCCATCGTGATGCACTCCCTCTTTGAGGAACAGGTGACCCTCGAGGAGGAGATCCTGGACCATTACCTGCACTACGGCCACGAAAGCTACGCCGAGGCCCTTTCCTACTTTCCCCGGGCCCACGAGTACCGCCTGACCCCTGAGCGCCACCTGGACCTCCTTTCCCGGGCCAAGGAGCGGGTTTCCATTCCCATCATCGCCAGCTTGAACGGCATCAGCCGGGGAGGGTGGGTGGAGTATGCCAGGCTTCTGGAGGAAGCAGGGGCTGACGCCATAGAGCTCAACCTCTACTACATTCCCACCGACCCTTCCCTTTCCGGGGCGGAGGTGGAGGCCATGTACCTGGATACCATCCGGGCGGTGGTGGAAAGCGTGGGAATCCCCGTGGCCGTCAAGGTGGGGCATGCCTTTACCGCCTTTGCCCACTTCGCAAAAGGGGTGGAGGGCACGGGGGCCCGGGCCCTGGTCCTTTTCAACCGCTTCTACCAGCCCGACCTGGACCTGGAGACCTTTTCCGTGGTGCCCACCCTAAGCCTTTCCCGCCCCTACGAGGCCCTTTTGCGCATCCACTGGATCGCCCTCCTCTACGGCCGGGTTGGCCTGGAACTGGCCTTGACGGGGGGCGTGCACTCGGGGAAGGAGGCGGTTAAGGGGATTCTTTCCGGGGCCCAGGTGGTGATGATGACCTCGGCTCTTCTGGAAAAGGGGCCGGGGCATTTCCGCACCGTGCTCGAGGAACTCAAGGCCTTTATGGAGGAGAAGGGGTACGGGAGCGTGGAGGAGATGCGGGGGGTCATGAGCTACCTGAAGGTGGCGGAGCCCGCTGCCCTGGAAAGGGCCAACTACCTCAAGGTTCTGGGCTCGTATCGCCTTCTTCCCTGAGGGCGTAGAACCCTTTTCCCAGGGCCACTACCGGGCTTCTGGACCAGCGGGCCAAGGCGGAAAGCCGGATCTTGGCGATTTTCTCCGGTTCCTTCACCGCGGCCCAGAGCCCCGCTTCCTTCAGGCGGCGGCCCACCTCCGTGTAGTGCAGCGGCCGGCCCTCCCGTTTCAGCATCTCCAACACCGCCTTGCGGAACCGATCCGGTGGGGGCATGGGCAGGTCCAGTATACCCGTATAGTGAGGGCATGAGGAACCAGGAGCTGGCCCGTCTCCTCGAGGAGATCGGGCTCATGAGCGAGTTTCTTGGGGATAACCCCTTTAGGGTGCGGGCCTACTACCAGGCAGCTCGCACCCTCTACGACCTGGATACCCCCATTGAGGAGGTGGCCAAGGGGGGAAAGGAGGCTCTTCTGGCCCTTCCCGGGATCGGCCCGGACCTGGCGGAAAAGATCCTGGAGTTTCTCGCCACCGGGGGGATAGGGAAGCACCGGGACCTTTCGGAGCGGGTGCCGAAGGGGGTCTTGGCGGTGATGGGGGTTCCCGGGGTGGGGCCCAAGACCGCCAGGCAGCTTTTCCACGAGCTGGGCATCGACTCCCTGGAAAAGCTGAGGGAGGCCCTGGAAAGGGGCGATCTCCTGCGCCTCAAGGGTTTTGGCCAAAAGAAGGCGGAGCGCATCCGGGAGGGCCTGGCCCTGGTGCAGGTGGCGGGCAAGCGAAGGCCCTTGGGGGCGGTGCTCTCCTTGGCGCGGAACCTCCTCGCCGCCATCCGGGACCTGCCGGGGGTGGAGAGGGCGGAACTGTGCGGATCCGCCAGGCGGTATAAGGACACGGTGGGGGACCTGGACTACCTGGTGGCCAGCGAAAGAGGCGAGGAGGTGGTGAAAGCCTTCGTGAAGCTCTCCCAGGTGAAGGAGGTGTACGCCCAGGGTAGGGAGCGGGCCACGGTGTTCCTGAAAAACGGCCTGCAGGTGGACCTCCGGGTGGTGCCGCCCGAAAGTTGGGGCTCCGGCCTCCAGTACCTCACCGGGAGCAAGGAGCACTCCATCCGGCTTCGGAGCCTTGCCCAGGAGAAGGGTTTAAAGCTTTCCGAGTACGGGGTCTATAAGGGCGAGGCCCGCCTGGCAGGGGAGACGGAGGAGGGGGTCTACGAGACTTTGGGGCTACCCTTCATTCCTCCTGTCCTGCGGGAGAACCAAGGGGAGATCGAGGCGGCGTTGGAGGGAAGGCTTCCCAGGCTCCTGGAGCTTTCCCAGGTGAAGGGGGACTTGCAGGTCCACTCCACCTATTCCGACGGGCAGAATGGCCTCGAGGAGCTCTGGCAGGCGGCCAAGGCCCTGGGCTACCAGTACCTGGGGGTCACCGACCACTCCCCGGCGGTGCGGGTGGCGGGAGGTCCTTCCCCCGAGGAGGCCCTAAGGCGCATTGAGGCCATTCGCCGCTTCAACGAAACCAAAGGCCCCCCCTACCTCCTGGCGGGGGCGGAGGTGGACATCCGCCCCGACGGCTCCCTGGACTATCCGGACTGGGTTTTGCGGGAGCTGGACCTGGTGCTCATCTCCATCCACTCGGGCTTTAAGCTTTCCAAGGCCGAACAGACCAAAAGGATCCTGCGCGCCCTGGAAAACCCCTTTGTGCACGTGCTGGCTCACCCCACGGCCCGGCTCCTCGGAAGGCGGGCGCCCATCGAGGCGGACTGGGAGGCGGTGTTTGCCAAGGCCAAGGAACGGGGCGTGGCGGTGGAGATCGATGGCTATTACGACCGCATGGACCTCCCGGATGATCTGGCCCGCATGGCCTACGGGATGGGGCTTTGGATCAGCCTTTCCACCGATGCCCACCAGGTGGAGCACCTGCGCTTCATGGAGCTTGCGGTGGGCACGGCGCAGAGGGCCTGGATTGGTCCAAAGCGGGTGTTGAACGCCCTCCCTTACCAGGAGCTTCTTGCCTGGCTCAAAGCCCGGCGAGGCCTTTAGCCCTTAATAGGATTTCCAGGAACATCTCCCGGGAGAGCCTGCCCGTCTGGGTGTTCTGCCGGGAAACGTGGTAGCTGGCCAAGAGGTGACGGCCATCCGGCAGGGGGTAGTGGGCCCCGTGGAAGAAGGGATGGGCGGACTTCTTCATGCCGAAGTGCTCCAGGAGGGCCTCGAGGGCAATCCGCCCCAAGGCCAAGTAGACCCTGGCTTCCCGAAGGAGCCCGAGTTCCAACCGGGTCCAGGCGCTACAGGCCAAAAGCTCCTCCCGGGTGGGCTTGTTTTCCGGGGGGGCACAGCGCACCGCGGCGGTGAGGTAGGTGCCAAAAAGCCGAAGATCGTCATGGGGTTCGCTTTGGGGCTTGCTGGAGAGGCCCGCCTGGTAGAGGAGGGGGTAGAGGAAGGCCCCGGAGGCATCCCCCGTAAAGGGCCGGCCCGTGCGGTTGGAGCCGTGGGCCCCGGGGGCCAGGCCGAGGAGAACCAACCGGGCGTGGGGGTCACCGAAGCCGGGCACCGGCCTGGCCCAGTAGGTCCAGTCCCTATAGGCCCGGCGCTTCCTTTGCCCCACCTCCTCCCGGTGGGCCACCAGCCTTGGGCAGAGGGTGCAGGCGGTGAGTTCCCGTTGGAAGGCATCCCATGGGGAGGTCTCCATCGGCTTACAAGCATAACCCCCGCCCTAGGGCGGGGGTTATGGGAGGGTCTCAGGCCTACTCGCTACAGTGTCCAGGGCCGATCTTACCCTCGTTGTACTGGCCGAGGATGCCGGCGTAGTAGCGGGCCTGGTTGACGAGGCTCTTGCTGAGGTTGGAGGCGGGTCCGTAGGTGTGGAAGAAGTTCTCCGCCCAGGTGATGGCGTCCAGGACCTCCGGCGGAGCATAAGCCCCCTTCAGCACGTTCAGCTTGGCGGCGATGTACTGGTGGGCCAGCTGGCTCCGCCGCTTGACCCCTGCCTTCTGGAACACGGCGGAGAGGTGCGCCTTGACCGTTCGCTCGGAGATGCCCAGTTCCTGGGCGATCTCCTTGTTGCTGAGGCCCAAGGCGGCCAGGGCCGCCACCTCCTTTTCCCGGGGGGAGAGTTGGGGGATGGGTTCGCCCACCACCTGGGCCACCACCCGCCTTTCCGCCCAGATCTCCCCCTCGGCCACCTTCCGCAGGGCTTGGGCCAGGACCTCGAGGCCCTGTTCCGGGTAGAGGTACCCCTTGTACCCAAGCCGGAGGGCCTGTGTAGCCTGCTCACGGTTTTGCAGGAGCACCACCGCCGGGACCGGTGGGGGAGGGGGGAGTTCCCACCTGGCTTCCAACAGGCCTACTTGGGCGTTGAAGGGGTGCTCCGCCACCTGGAACCCCCGGGCCTTTAGGGCCTCGGCCAGGGCCTCCTGCTGGCTGGCCAAGGCGAGGTTGAGCCAGACCCGGATCATGGTCTAGGCTCATTTTATCCCAACTCTTTAAAGCGGAATGTTGTCGTGTTTCTTGAAGGGGCGCTCCTCCTGCTTGTCCCAGAGCATCCTCAGGTGATGGTAGAGGATACGCCGGGTGTGGGCGGGGTCTATGACATCGTCGATGTAGCCCCTCCCCGCGGCCACCCAGGGGTTGTCAAAGGCCCGGCGGTACTCCTCGATCTTGCGGCGGCGGGTTTCCTCGGGGTTGGGGGAGGATTGGATCTCCTTGCGGTAGATGATGTTGGCCGCTCCCTCGGCCCCCATCACCGCCACTGCCGCCGTGGGCCAGGCCAGGACCACATCCGCCCCCATGTCCTTGGAGTTCATGGCCAGGTAGGCTCCCCCATAGGCCTTGCGGGCGATGAGGGTGATCTTGGGGACCGTGGCCTCCGCGTAGGCGAAGAGCATCTTGGCCCCGTGGCGGATGATGCCCCCGTGCTCCTGGGCCACCCCGGGCAGGAACCCGGTGACATCCACCAGGGTGAGGATGGGGATGTTGAAGGCATCCATGGTGCGGATGAAGCGGGCGGCCTTGTCGGAGGCATTGATGTCCAAGGCCCCGGCCATGAAGCGGGGATTGTTGGCCACCACCCCCACAGGGTAGCCGCCGAGCCGGCCTAAGCCCACGATGATGTTCCGGGCGAAGCCGGGCTGGATTTCCAGGAACTCCCCATCGTCCAGGAGGGTCCTGATCACCTGGTGCATGTTGTAGGGCCTTTTGGCGTCGGGGTGGACGATCTCCAGGATCTCCGGGGTGGGGCGAAGGGGATCGTCCTTGGGTTCCACCACCGGGGGCTTTTCCCGGCTGTTTTGGGGCAGGTAGGTGAGAAGCTTCTTGATGAGGTCCAGGACCTCTAGGTCGTTTTGGCCCTCGAGGTGGGCCACCCCGCTTTTCTCCATGTGCACGTCTGCCCCCCCCAGCTCCTCAAAGGTCACCTCCTCCCGGGTCACGCTCTTGATCACCTCGGGGCCGGTGATGAACATGTAGCTGGTTCCCCGGCTCATGAGGATGAAGTCGGTCATGGCGGGGCTATAGACCGCTCCCCCGGCGCAGGGCCCCAGGATGGCGGAGATCTGGGGCACCACCCCGGAGTAGATGGCGTTACGGTAGAAAACTTCCCCGTACCCGGAGAGGCTATCCACCCCCTCCTGGATGCGGGCGCCGGCGGAGTCGTTGAGGCCGATGATGGGAGCCCCCACCTTGGCCGCCAGATCCATGAGGCTGGCAATCTTGCGCCCGTGCATCTTGCCCAAGGAGCCCCCCAGCACGGTGAAGTCCTGGCTGAAGACGAAGACCAACCGGCCCCCGATGGTGCCGTACCCGGTCACCACCCCGTCCGCTGGGGCCTCAAGCCCTTCCATGAGGCCAGTTTCCAGGTGCTCGGCGAAGGGCATGAGTTCCACGAAGCTTCCCGGGTCCAGAAGGTATTCTATTCGCTCCCGGGCGGTGAGCTTCCCCTGCTGGTGCTGTTTGCGGATGCGTTCCTCTCCCCCGCCGAGGAGGATCCTTTTCCGCCTTTCCTCCAGCTCTGCCAGTAGCTCATCCAGGATAAGCTTGGCGTTATCGGCCATACTGGCCGCATGATATACTAAGAAGCCGGGTTTGCTTTCACGCTTAAGGGGCCCGGCGGAGGAGGTGAGAGGGATGAAGCGCTGGTTAGGCCTGATCCTGTTGCTGGTGGTGGCTCTTCTTGTGGTCTGGGCTGGCTACCAGGGCTATGCCCGCCTCCGGGCCCTCGAGGGCCAGGTGGCCGCCCTGGAGGCTCGGGTGGAGGCTCAGGAGCAAGCCCTAAAGGCCTTGGGCGACCGGGTGGGCAGGCTGGAGGAGGAGGTTTTCAAGGCCCCAGCCCCGCCCCTTTCCCTCCCCGAGGTGCCCGAGGCCCCAAGCGCCCCCGCCTGGCCCTATGCGGTGGGGGTGGTGGTGGCGGCGGTGCTCCTTTTCTTCCTCCTCCAGCTCCTCCGTGGCCAACGCGAGAGGGAGAAGGTCCAGGAACCGCAAACCCCTTCCCAGGAGAACCTCGAGGCTTCCCGCATGGAGGATGAGGGGGCTCCGCCTCCCAAGAGGGAGTGAGGTAGGCCGAGGGCGGGCAGGGAGCTCCCTGCCCGCCCTCGGCCGGAAGCCGGAGCTAGTCCTTCAGTTTCTTAACCGCCTGGATCAAGGCGGGAAGCACCTGGTGTACATCCCCCACGATGCCGTAGTCCGCGTGCTTGAAGATGGGGGCCTCGGGGTCCTTGTTCACCGCCACGATGTACTTGCTCTTGTTCATCCCCGCCAGGTGCTGCACCGCCCCGGAAACCCCGAGGGCGATGTAGAGGGAGGGTTGCACGGTTTTCCCCGTCTGGCCCACCTGTTCGCCATAGGGGCGCCAGCCGGCGTCCACCACTGCCCGGGTGGCCCCCACAGCCCCGCCCAGGAGGGCGGCAAGCTCCTCCACCTGCTTGAAGGCCTCGGCGCTTCCCATGCCCCGTCCTCCGGTGACCACCACATCCGCCTCGGTGAGGGAAACCCCCTTTTTCTCCTCCTGTACCCTCTCCAAAACCTCCACCGTGGGGACCGGGGGGATGGAGAGGGGCACCACCTGGCCCGCCTGGCCCCGGGGTTCCGCCAAGGGGGTGGTGTTGGGCTTCACCGTGAGGACCACCGGGGGAGCGCTCTTCACCTTCTGGGTCACCCGGTTCAGGTAGGCGTAGCGGGTGGCGTAGACCTCGCCCCCTTCCGCCCACGACTCCAGGGTGTCCTCCAGAAGCCCGGCCTTTAAGGCGTAGGCCACCCGGCCCAGGTAGGCGCGGCTTTGCCGGGAAGAGGGGGCAACGATGGCCTTTGCCCCTGCCTTGGCGGCCTCCAGGATCCCCGCCGCCCACTTCTCGGCGGTGTAGGGACCAAGCTCCGCCACATAGAGGGTTTCCACGTGGGCTCGGGCCTCCTCCACGGGGGCTTGGCCCTCGGCCAAAAGCACCCCGGCCACCCCATCCCCAAAGGCCTCGGCCAGCTTCCGGGCCCGGGTTAGGGCCTCGAGGCTCGCCTTCCTCAGCTTGCTTCCATCATGGTCCAGAACCACAAGGATCATGGATGCCTCCTCAGATCACCTTGGCCTCATCGTGGAGAAGTCGCACCAGCTCCTCGGCTGCCGCCACGGGGTCCTTGCCCTCCAGAATCTTTTGAAGCCGGGCCTTCTCCTGGATGCTCTCCTGGAGGATTTCCACCCGGCTTGTGCCCTGAAAGGCCACCCTTTTGATCTCCTTCTTTTTGGCCTTCATGATGCCAGGCAGGGTGGGGTAGCGGGGCTCGTTCAGGCCTTGTTGCGTGGTGAAGACCGCGGGAAGCCGTACCCGCACCCACTCTGCCCCCTCGTCCAGGTCGTGCTTGGCCTTGGCGGTTTCCCCTTCCAGCTGGAGGGCGGTGGTCCAGGGGACCACCGGTACGCCCAGGGCTTCCGCCAAAGCCCCCCCCAGGGCCTGGCTGTCCCAGTCCGCCTGCTGCCCGCCCGTGAGGATGAGGGTAGGGGATTCCTCCTTCAGGACGGGAGCCAGGGCCTCGGCCACGGTCACGGGATCGGCGTAGCCCTCATGGACCACGTGGATCCCCCTATCCATCCCCATGGCCAAGGCGGTGCGGATGGCCTCCTCGGTGCGCTCGGGGCCAAAGCCCACCACGATGGCCTCGCCCCCGTGCTTTTCCTTCAGGCGAAGGGCCTCCTCCACCCCGTACTCGTCCATCTGGTCCAGGATCAAGGTGGCCCCGGAAAGGTCCACCCGGTCCCCCTGGATCCTCAGCCTACTTTCCCCGTCGGGTACCTGCCTGATGACCGCCACGAACTTCATCCCTTACCTCCTATTCCGCCAGGAGATGCCTGGCGATGATGAGCCTTTGGATCTCGTTGGTGCCCTCGTAGATCTGGTTGAGCTTTACGTCCCTTAGGAGCTTCTCCACGGGAAACTCCCGCACGTAGCCGTAGCCCCCGTGGATCTGGATGGCCTGGTTGGCGGCCTCAAAGGCGATCTCCGAGGCAAAGGCCTTGGCGATGGCGCTGGCGTGGGCGTGGGGAAGACCCCGGTCCGCCAGCCAGGCGGCGTAGTAGGTGTACATGCGGGCGGTTTCTATGCCGATGAGCATATCCGCCAGCTTGAACTGGATGGCCTGGAAGCCCGCGATGGGCTGGCCGAAGGCCTCCCGCTCTTTGGCGTACTTTTTGGCCTCGTCCAGGGCTCTCCGTGCTACCCCTACGCTTCCCGCCGCCACGGGGATACGGGTCTTGTTGAGGGTGTTCATGGCGATCTTGAACCCCTCGCCCTCCTCTCCCAGGCGGTTTTCCACCGGCACCTTGACATCCTCGAATACCAGCTCGTAGGTGCCCGAGGCCCTCTGTCCCATCTTCCCGTGGATCTTCACGGCGCTAAAGCCCGGGGTGCCCTTCTCCACCACCAGGGCCACCACCCCCTTGTGGCGGAGCTCGGGGTTCAAGGTGGCGAAGACCACCACCCACTCGGCCTCGCCCCCGTTGGAGATCCACATCTTGGTGCCGTTAAGGAGGTAGTGGTCCCCCTGGCGCACCGCCCTGGTCTTGAGGGCGGCGGCATCGGATCCGTTTCCCGGCTCGCTGAGGGCGAAGGCGGCCAGGGCGGGTTTCTCGGTGAGGGGCTTGAGGAACCGACGCTTTTGCTCCTCGGTGCCGGCCAAGAGCACGGGGGTGATCCCCAGGTCGCTGGCCATGGGGATGGTGTAGATGCCCATGCAGGCATAGGCCAGCTCCTCCCCCACGATGACCTCGTCCAGCATCTTGAGGCCCATCCCCCCGTACTCCTCGGGGATGATGGCGTTCAGAAGGCCCACCTCGTGGAGCCTTTCTATGACCGGCCAGGGGACCTCTTCCCTCTCGTCGTACTCCTGGGCCACGGGGAGGATGACCTCCTTGGCGAAGCGCCGGGCCAGGGCCTGGAGCTGCCGTTGTTCCTCGGTGAGGCTGAAGTCTATGGGCATAACCTCCTCCTTGGCGGCCTGCCAGGGGTGGGGGCAAGGGCCCCTCTTTGACCCAGTCTAAGATTTTGCCCACCCCCTTGCAACCCCGCCCCCATGCTACCATTGGAGGCAGATGAGAGCCTCGGGCCAGTTGGAGATCCTCGGACGTTTCCAGAGAGCCCTATTGAGGGATTTGGAGCCCGTGCAGATACTTCGGAACCTCCTCGAGGTGACCACGGAGGAAGGGGTCGAGCGGGCAGCCCTCTTCCTCTACCACCGGGAAACGCGGGAGCTGGTGGGGGAGGTGGCCTCGGGGCGGGGCCGCCACTACACGGTTTCCGCCATCGCCCTTCCCCTGTACGCAAAGGGACCCGTGCAGGAGGCCTTTTTCGCCGAGGGCCCGGTGCGGCGGGAGGAGGAGTGGCTTTTGCCGGTGGTGGGGGAGGAGGCCTCCTTTTGCTGGGCGAATCCCGAGGTCCGCTGCACGGTCCGCCCCCGGGCTACCCGGGAAACCCGCTTCCTGCTCTGCCCCAGCTGCGCCCACTTCTCGCCCAAGGGGGTGTTGAGCCTGGAGGGGGTTCCCCAGGCCCTGAGGCCTCTTCTGCCCCTTCTGGCCCAACTCACGGCCTTGGCCTTGAAAAACGGCGAACTCCTTTCCCAGCGAAACCGGGCCCTGGCGCAGCTTTCCCGCCACGCGGAGGCCCTGTCCCACGTAAGCGCCTTGGCCCGGGAAGTGGTCAAGGCCCTGGAGCCCGCCGCGGTGCTTCAAACCCTGGCCCAGGCGCTTTCGGAGCGCTTCGGTTTCTTCCGGGTGACCGTGGCCTTGGTGAAGGGGGAGGAGGGTAAGGATTACCTGGAGGGCTTCCTGACCGTGCGGGGAAAAGAGGTGTACTGGACGGAGGGCATCAGCCAAATCCGCCTGCCCCTGGCCTCTTCCCCCGATCCTTTGGCCAAGGCGGTGCGGGAACGGAGGACCCTGGTTATGGGGAGGGAGAGCCTGCCCCCGCATGTGGCCCAGGAGATGGGCCCCAGCATCGCCTTTGTCCCCATTCTGGCCAAGGAGGAGGCCTTGGGGGCGGTGGCGGTGGACCACGGACCCGGGGGGCCGGGGGTAAGCGAGGAGGAGGTGCGCTACGTGGAGCTCCTCACGGGCGTGGCGGGGGTGGCCCTCAGGAACGCCCAGCTCTATCGGGAGAAGAAGGAGCTCTCCCTGGCTTTGGCTTCCGAACGGGGGCGACTGTCCCAGGTCTTGGAGGAGCTTCCCGACGGGGTAGTGGTCCTTTTCGGCTCCCAGGGTTTTGCCAACGGAAAGGCCCGGCAGGCGCTTTCCCTGGGGGCCAGCGTGTCCCTGGAGGAGCTTCCCGCAGCCTTAGAGCCGGCCTTGGAAGGGGGAAGGTTGGAGTTCAGCCTGGGAGGGGCCACGTATAGCGTCCGGGGAAAGCGGGTGGGGGAGATGCGGGTCTTGGTTCTCCACGACATCACCGAGCGCACCCGCATGGAGCGGGCCCTGAGGGAGCAGGTGGCCTTTACCCAGGCCTTGGTGGACTTGGCCCAGGAGGCTTTGCGGCAACGGGGACTGGCCCCCCTGACCGAGGCCATCGTCAAGCGCCTGCAGACCCTTTTCGCCGCGGACGAGGGACTGCTTTTGGCGGAGGAAGGGGGTAGCCAAAGGGTGCTCCATAGCACCTGCCCCCTTCCCGGGGCTCTGCCCCGGCCCAACCTTCTGGAAAAGGCCTTGGCGGAAGGGGGGGCCCTGGGGGCGGAGGTGTTAGGGGCGCAGGACTGCGGGGTTGCGGGGATGCTGGGCCTGAAGAGCGCCCTGGTGGTCCCCTTTCGGGCGGGGGGGTTCCGGGGCGCCCTCCTATTGGGCTACCGGTGGGAAAGGCGGTTTTCCGAGAGGCTTCTTTCCCGCTTGGCTCAGCTGGGGACCCTGTTGTCTTTGGTGCTGGAAAAGGCCCGATTTTTGGAGATGATAGAGGCCGAGGAGGAGCGGCTGAGTGCCCTTTTGGAGCACTCCCAGGACGTGGTGTATGTGCTGGACGGAGAGGGAGTTATCCGCTACGTGAGCGCCAGTGTGCGCCACGTTCTGGGCTATGATCCCGAGGGCTACAAGAAGGCTCCCTTGAGGGCCTTGGACTTCGTTCACCCCGAGGACCGGGGGGTGGCGGAGGCTTTGCTCCACGAGCTTTTGCGCCACCCGGGGGAGGTGCGTGCCGGGGAGTTCCGGGTCCTTCACGCGGACGGTACCCCGATTCCCGTGGAGGCCTGGGGGCGGAACCTCCTGGCGGATCCCCGGGTGCAGGGGGTGGTGGTGGACCTGCACGACCTCAGGCCCAGGCTGGAGGCGGAGCGGCTCAAAGGGGAGTTCATCGCGGCCGTAAGCCACGAGCTTCGCACGCCTTTGGCGGTGATCATGGGCCTGGCGGAGCTCCTTCGGGAGGAGGGGCTTTCCCCCTCGGCCCAGGAGTCGGCGGACCTCATCCTGGAGAGCGCCTTCCGCCTGAAAACCATGGTGGATAACCTCCTGGATACCAGCCGCCTCGAGGCCGGCCGCTTTGAGGTGAGCAAGCGGCCCGTGAACCTGAGGCCTCTTCTCCAGGACCTGGCCAGAAGCTTCCAGGGGGTGGCCCGGCTTTCGGGGGTGGAGTTCCAGGTGGCCTTGGAGGAGCTTCCCCTTCTGGAGGCGGATCCCGACCGGGTGGTCCAGGTGATGGGCAACCTTCTTTCCAACGCCTTCAAGTTCACCCCACCGGGCGGGCGGGTCCAGCTTCGCGCCCGGCAGGAGGGGGACAGGGTGGTCCTGGAGGTGGAGGATACCGGGCCTGGTATCCCCAAGGAGGAGCTCCCGCGCCTTTTCCAGCGCTACGCCCGGGCCAGGAATGCCCAGACCCGGGGCGTTTCGGGCACGGGGCTTGGGCTGTTCATCTCCAAACACATCGTGGAGGCCCACGGGGGCCGGATTGAGGTGGAGAGCGAGGAGGGAAGGGGAAGCCTCTTTAGGGTTATCCTACCCGTGTATGGCCCGCATCCTGCTGGTTGAGGACGAGCCCTTGGTGGCCCACATGGTGCGCCGCATCCTGGAGCGGGCGGGGCACCAGGTGGACTGGGCCCCTTCGGGACAGGTGGCCTTGGAGAAGGTTTCCGAGGCCTATGATCTCGTGGTGTGCGATCTGGTGATGCCTGGGATTTCCGGCCTCGAGGTGATCCGAAAAATACGGGAGCAGGGCCTATCCACCACCATCCTGGCTCTTTCCGCCAGCGTTTCCGAGATAAGCCGGCGGGAGGCCCTCGAGGCGGGAGCCCAAGCCTTCCTCGGCAAGCCCTTTGAAACCCAGGCCCTGTTGGCCCAGGTGGACCGCCTGTTGGCCGGAGAAGGGGGCTTGGGGGGTTAGGTCTGGCCTGGGCCTGGTGGGGTGCGGTGTATACTTATTCGCAAGAGGGAGGAAGCTATGAGGCGGAGGCGGTTTCTCCAAGGGTTGGGGGTGGGTTTAGCGGCAAGCCTGTCCTATAGGGCCTTTGCCCAGGCCACCCCGCAGGTGCGCTGGCGGTTGGTTTCCAGCTATCCCAGGAGCCTGGATACCCTCTATGGCGGGGCTGAGGACCTGGCCAAGCGGGTGGCGGAGCTCACCGGCGACCGCTTCCAGATCCGGGTTTATCAGGCGGGGGAGATCGTTCCCGGGGGCCAGGTGCTGGATGCGGTCCAGCAGGGCACCGTGGAGGCGGGCCACACCTACGGCCCCTTCTACGTGGGCAAGAACCCCACCCTGGCCTTTGACGGGGGGGTGCCCTTTGGCATGACCTACCGGCAGCACAACGCCTGGATGCGGTATGGTGGGGGCTTGGAGCTCCTGCGCTCCGTGTACGCCGACTTCGGGGTGGTCCAGTTCCCCGGGGGGAACACCGGGGCCCAGATGGGGGGATGGTTCCGCAAGGAGATCCAGGCCCTGGCGGACCTCAAGGGCTTAAGGATGCGGATCCCCGGCCTTGGGGGGTTGGTGATGGGGCGGCTTGGGGTGGTGCCCCAGACCCTAGCCGCTGGGGATATCTACCCGGCCCTGGAGCGAGGCACCATAGACGCCACCGAGTTCTCCGGTCCCTATGACGATGAGAAGCTGGGCTTTTACAAGGTGGCCCGTTACTACTACTACCCCTCCTTCTGGGAACCCAGCGCCCAGCTTTCCTTCCTGGTCTCCCAAAGGGAGTGGCAGAGGCTTCCCAAGGAGTTCCAGGAGGCCTTCCAGGTGGCCGCCGCCGAGGTGAACCTCACCATGATGGCCAAGTACGATGCCCAGAATCCCCCGGCCCTGAACCGCCTTCTCAAGGCGGGGGTGCGCTTGCGCCGCTGGCCGGGGGAGATCATGAAGAAGGCCCTCGAGGAGGCCCGGGCCCTCTACGAGGAACAGGCTGCCAAGGACGCCACCTACCGCAAGGTGTACACCGCTTACTGGGCCTTCCGCAACGAACAGTACCGCTGGTTCTCCGTGGCCGAGCTGGGCTATGAAAGCTTCGCCTTCCCCACCGTCTGAGGCGGGTGAGGCGAGGGTCAGTCCAGTTTCTCCAGGCGCACCGCCGCCACCTTGTACTCGGGGATGCGGCTGAAGGGATCCAGGGCGTCCAGGGTTAGGCGGTTGGCGGGGGCCTCGGCAAAGTGGAAGGGGGCGTAGACCACCCCTTCGGGGGTGCGGTCTGTGACCCAGGCCCGGGCCCGGATGCGCCCGCGGCGGCTTACCACCTGGATGATCTCCCCGTCTTGGATCCCAAGCCGTCCGGCGTCCTTAGGGTTCACCTCCACCTTGAGCTCGGGGTAGGCTTCCTGAAGCTGGCTGTTCCTGCTTAGGGTTCCCCCGTGCCAGTGGAAGAGGACCCGGCCGGTGGAGAGGGTAAGGGGGTAGTCCTGGGAGGGGGTTTCCGCGGGAGGAGTGTAGTGCACGGGGAAGAAGCGGGCCTTGCCCGTGGGGGTGTTGAAGCGTTCGCGGAAAAGCACCGCCTCCCCGGGATGGTCCTCGTGGGGACAAGGCCAGCGAACGCCCTCCCTTTCCAGGCGGCGATAGGTGATCCCGCCCATCATCTCGGGAATGGCCCGGCGCACCTCCTCCCAGATGGCCTCCGGGCCAGGGTAGGAGGCCCACGGACGGCCCAAGGCCTGGGCCAGGCGCCTGCCCAGCTCCTGGAGGATCCACCAGTCAGGCCGGGCCTCCCCTGGGGGGTCCAGCAACTTTCGGATCCTCTGGACCCTGCGGTCGGTGTTGGTGAAGGTTCCGTCCTTTTCCAGGAAGCTGGCCGCCGGCAGCACCACGTGGGCAAAGGAGGTGGTCTCGTTCTCCAAAATATCCTGCACCACAAGGAAGGGAAGGGCCTCCAGCTTAGCCTTTAGGTGGTCCTGGTAGGGCTCGCTGGTCACGGGATCCTCCCCGATGAGATAGATGGCCTCCACCTCGGGGATCCTCTGGAAGACCTCGGTCATGCGCAGGCCCGGCTCGGGGTTTAGCCCCACCCCCCAGAGGGCTTCAAAGCGCTTCCTCCCTGCCTCCTCCGCAACCTTCAGGTACCCGGGGAGGACATCGGGGAGGCCCCCCATATCCCCTGCTCCTTGTACGTTGTTCTGTCCCCGCAAGGGGTTGAGGCCCGCTCCCTCCTTGCCCACCTTGCCGGTGAGGAGGGCCAGGTTCACCAGGGCCTGGGCGGTGGCAGTCCCCTTGGTGTGTTGGGTGACCCCCATGGCCCAGTAGGCCCCCGCCCTCTCTGTGGTGGCGTAGAGACGGGCGGCCAGGGCGATCTTCTCCTTTTCCACCCCGGTGATGCCCTCGGCTTCCTCGAGGGTATAGGCCTCCAGGGAGGCCCGCCACGCGGCAAACCCCTCGGTGCGCTCCTCCACGTACCCTTGGTCCCAGAGGCCCTCCTCGAGGATATAGCGGGCCATGGCGTTCAAGAGGAAAAGATCGGTGCCCGGGCGTACCCTGAGCCAAAGGGTGGCGGCTTCCGCCATCCCCGTGTAACGGGGGTCCACCACGATAAGCCCTGCCCCCTGCCGTACCCTTTTTTTGATCATGGCCCCGATCACGGGGTGGGTTTCCGTGGTGTTGGAGCCCACCACCAAGAAGAGATCGGTTTTCCAGATATCCTCTAGGGGATTCGTCATGCTGGCCCCGCCCAGGGACCGGGAAAGGGCCACGGTGGAGGAGGAGTGGCAAAGCCTTGAGCAGTGGTCCACGTGGTTGGTGGAGAGGAGGGCTCGGGCCAGCTTTTGGGTGAGGTAGACCTCCTCGTTGGTGGTCTTGGCGGAGGGGAAGACGGCGATGGCCTCGGGCCCTCGCCTCTTCAGCACGGCGAGGAGCTTGTTTGCCGTAAAGTCCAGGGCCTCATCCCAGCTAACCCGACGGAAGGCCTGGTGGCGGTCTTCCCGCACCATGGGGTAGAGGAGGCGCTTACCCGAAAAGGGGAAGTCCAGGCCGAAGCGGCCCTTCACGCAAAGCGCCCCGTGGTTGGGGGGGATGTCGGGGGCCAGCACCCGCAGGATGCGGCCCCCTTGGATCTCGGGCTCCACTTGGCAACCCACACCGCAGTAAGGGCATGTGGTGCGCATCCTACACCTCCGCGCTCAGGGGCCTGAGGGCCCCTGTGGGGCAGACCTGAAGGCAGTTTCCGCAGAAGACGCAAGGGGTTTCGGGAAGGGGACGGTCCAGGGGGGTGGTGGGGTGGGCCATGAGGCCCCTCCCCTCCAGGGCGAGGGCGTACACCCCCATGATCCCGTCCCCGCAGGCATCCACACAAAGACGGCAGTTCACGCACTTGGCGTAGTCCCTGAGGAAAAAGGGGTTGTCCCGGATGGGCTCCCGCTCCCTTCGGTTGAGGGGTAGTTTGCCCCAGCGCTGGGGTTGGCCGTGATGGGCCTTCAGGAGCGCTAAGAGGGAAGGAGCCTGGCCCAGGTCCGTGGTGAGGGCTAGCCACTCCAGGAGGGTTCGGCGGAGGGTTTGGAGTTCCTGGGTGTCGGTGCGCACCTCCATGCCCTCCTGGGCCTGGGTGGTGCAGGCGGGAAGGAGGCGGCCGTCCACCTCCACCAGGCAAAGGCGGCAGATCCCCCGGGTTTCCGTGTGGGGATGGTAGCAGAGGTGGGGAGGATCCGTGATCTCCAGGAGGAGGGTCCCTTCCTGGGCCTCCACCTCTTGTCCGTTTACCCTAAGCCGCATCCTCCACCTCCAGAAGGCTCTGGTAAGCCCAGTAGGCGGACTGGCCCAGGCCGCATAGGCTTCCCTTTAGGGCCTGTCCCAGGTGGCCCACCAGGTCCCGGTCCCTTTCCCGCCTCCTCACCATCTCCACCTGCACCGCCGTGCCCAGGGGACAGGGGAAGCACTTTCCGCAGGACTCCTCCCGGAAAAACTCCGCCAGGCCCAGAAGGACTTCCCACAGGTCCACCTCCTTTGCGAAGGCCACGATGGCGCCGGCGCCCAGGGGAATCCGGCCTTTATAGCGCAAGGGTAAGGCGAAATCGCGGGTGAACACCCCCGCTGCACCACCTAGAAGCACGGCCTTAAGCCCCTTTGGGTCGCCTCCGGCCCTCTCCACGGCTTCGCCCAAGGGGGTTCCCAGGGGAAGCTCGTAAAGCCCCGGGTGGGCCACGTCCCCGCTGATGGAGAAAAGCTTGGGCTCCTTTTGCCGCCAGGACCCTGGGCCCTCCTTGAGGATCAGGGGCAGGTTGGCCAGGGTTTCCACGTTTTGCACCAAGGTGGGCCTGCCCCATAGGCCCTTCTCCACGGGGAAAGGGGGTTTTAGGCGGGGCTCGGCCCTTTTGCCCTCCAGGGATTCCAAAAGGGCGGTTTCCTCGCCGCAGATGTAGAGGCCCCCGCTTCGGAAGACCTCGGTGGGAACAGGAAGGAGGCGGGCTTCCTCAAGTTGCTGGATGGCTTTTTCCAGGCCCAGGATGGCGGCTTCGAACTCGTCCCGCACGTAGAGGAAGACCCGGGTTGCCCCGGTGGCTAAGGCGGCCAAAAGGGTTCCCTCCAGGACCAGGAAGGGATGGTGCTCCAGGAGGAAGCGGTCCTTGAAGTTGCCGGGTTCCGACTCGTCGGCGTTCACCACCAGGTACCTGGGGGCTTCCCCCCGGGCCACGGCCCGCATCTTGATGTGGGCGGGAAAGGCGGCTCCTCCCCGGCCAAGGAGCCCGGCCTCCTCCACCGCCTCGAGGATGGCCCCTGGGGCCAGGAGGTTCTCCAGAGCCCTCCGCAAGAACACCAGCCCCCCCAACGCCTCATACTGGGCGAGTTCCTGGATGGGTTCGGAGGGAAGGAGTCGGTTTCCGTGCCCCAGGGCGAAGGGAAGGCGGAACTCCCTAAAGGGGACAAGCCGGCCTTCCCATTCCACAAAGCGTTTTTCCCCCTCCACCCGCACGTGGATGGGGGAGAGGGCCTCGAGGCCCAAGGGGGGATGGGTTCCGTCGGCTTTCTCTAGGAGGCGGGGGAATCCTCGGGCCCGGGCCACGGGATCGTCCACCAGAAGCCTCCCCTGGGGCAGGCCCCGGTACCGGGGGTAGTAGCGCACCACCCCCCAGGCCTGGGCCAGGGGTATCCCGGCCAGCCGGGCAGCCTCGGCCACCTTCTCCTCGTCTAGGGGAAGGCGGGCATCCAAGAGGGGGAGGAGGCTTGGCTTTTCCATACCCTTAGCTTACCCGGCCTAGGGGTTTCAAAGGATGCGGAGATGGGGGAGGCGGGCAAGGAGGTGATTCTGGAAAGGCTCCATGCGGTCTTGGGGCACCAGGGCCACCACCGCCCCGCCGAACCCTGCCCCCGTGAGCTTGGCCCCGTGGGCCCCGGCCCTCAAGGCCTCCTCCACCAGGAGGTCCAGTTCTGGCAGGCTCACCTCGTAGTCTTGGGAGAGGGAGCGGTGGCTCTCCACCATGAGCTCACCGAAGGCCTTGACATCCCCCCTTCGTAGGGCTTCCACCCCCCTTAGCACCCGGAGGTTTTCGCCCACGATGTGCCGCGCCCTTTTGTCCAAGGGGGAAGGCAGGCCCTCCACCAGGCGAAGCTCCCCGATGTCCCTCAGGCTTCGTACCCCAAGCCGCCTGGCTGCCTCCTCCGCCTCCCTTCGCCTTTGGTTGTACCCGGCTTCCGCCAGGCGCCGGCCCAGCCCCAGGTCCAGCACCACCACCCTCGCACCAGGGGGTAAGGGCAGGTTCTCGTAATCCAGGGTACGGGTGTCCAGGAAGAGGGCCTTGCCCACCTCACCCAGGCTGGCGGCCATCTGGTCCATGATGCCGCAGCCTACCCCCACGTACTCCACCTCCGCCTTTTGGCCCAACAGGGCGATGTCCTTGTCGGAAAGGGGCAGGCGGTAGAGGGTGCGCAGGGCCCTTAGGGCCGCCACCTCCAGGGCCGCGGAGCTGGAAAGGCCGGCCCCTATGGGCACCCTACTCCGCACGTAAAAGCGGGCCCCAGGAACCCCATACCCCGCTTCCCTTAGGGCCCATACCACCCCCAGGAGGTAGTCCAGAAAGTCCCCCTGGGCTGGGCTTCCCAGGGGGCGGGCCCTAAGCTCCTTGAGCTCCTCGCTGTAGGCCTCTACCCGTCCCTCGGCCTTGGCCGCCTCCACCTGGGTGAGGTAGGGGAGGGGGGTGGGAAGGACGTAGCCCTCCTGGTAGTCGGTGTGCTCCCCCAAGAGATTCACCCGCCCCGGGGCCTGGGCGCTGGCCTCGGGCAGGGTACCGAAGACTTCTTTGAACCCCATGCCTCCATTATGGGCATAGGGCCCTAAGGTTATGGTCTAGGAGGTCCAGATAGCTAGAGACCCTGCGGTCCAAGGTGTCGGTGTAGAGGACCGCGATGCGGGCTCCCAACGCCTGCGCCAGGGCCTTCAGGGCGGTTCCCTGGAACTGGGGCTCGGCCAGGACCAGCTTTACCCCTTCCCGGCGCGCTCGCTCCAGGAGCGTAAGGAAGCTGCGGCTTCCCGCTTCCTGCACCCCCATGGCGGTGAGGCTGCCCACCACCTGGAGGCCGTACCGGCGGGCGAAGTAGGCGAAGGCATCGTGCTGGGTGACCACCTTGAGCCCCTTCAGCTTGCAGGCTTGGAAGGCTTTATCCCGCTTTTCCACCTCGGCTTTAAAGCGCCTCAGGTTGGCCTGGTAGAGGGCCTTTCCTTGGGGGTCCAGCCGGGAGAGCTCCTGGGCGATGCGCTCCCCATAGCGCAGGGCGTAGGTGGGGTCCAGCCACAGGTGGGGGTTGCAGGGGCCATGGCCGTGCTCCTTTTCCCCATGCTCCTCCTCTTGCCCCTCCTCCTGGCAGATGAGGCCGGGTTGCCCTTCCGCCAGCTTTACCACCCGGGCCCCTTGGGGGAGGAGGCTTTGCAGCTTGGGCAAGAAGGCCTCGAGGCCCAGGCCGTTGGCGAAGAGCAGGCGGCTTTGGGCCAGGGTTTTGGCGGTGCTGGGGGTGGGTTCAAAGGTGTGGGGGTCGGCCCCGGGGGGGACCACGCTGGCTACCTTGACCCGGTTTCCCCCCACCTGGGATACCAGGTCGGCCAGGATGGGGGTGGTGGCCGCCACCTGCACCTGGGCCCAGGCGGGGGAGAGGAGAAGGAGTAACAGGACTAGCCGTGGCATGAGGTAATGATAAACCATTATCGGTATAGCCGCAAGCCCTCGTGGCCGCGCGCGGGCTTATGAGGGGGCAGGGTATACTCAGGGGGAAATGAGCCTAAAAGCCCTTCACAAGAAGCACGTCCTTACCCCCTGGGTGGCCCAGGCTTCCCTCAACCCTCCCTTGGTGGTGCGGGGCGAAGGCGTCTGGCTTTACGACGAGGAGGGACGGCGCTACCTGGACCTTTCCAGCGGCCTGGTGGCCTTGAACCTGGGCCATGGCCACCCCAGGCTGGTGCAGGCCATTGCCGAGCAGGCGGCCACCTTGGCCTATGCCGCCCCCGGCCTTTTCCACGATAAGCGGGCCCTTCTCGCCCAGTTCCTCTCCGACCTCTCCCCGTGGCCCGAAGGGGCCAGGGTCTTCTTCACCCCCTCGGGCACCGAGGCCAACGAGGACGCCTTGAAGTTCGTGCGCCACCTCACGGGCCGCTTCAAGGTCCTTGCCGCCTACCGCTCCTTCCACGGGGCCACCCATGCCTCCGCCAGCCTCACCGGGGAGAACCGCCGCTGGCCCTCCGAGCCGGGCACCGCCCCGGGGGTGGTCCATTTCTTCGCCCCTTATCCCTACCGGAGCCCCTTTTACACGGAAGACCCAAAGGAGGAGGCCGCCCGGGCCCTGGAGCACCTGGAAAGGGTCCTCCTCCATGAGGATCCCAAGCGGGTGGCGGCCATCTTCCTGGAGCCGGTGGTGGGTTCCAATGGCGTCATCGTCTACCCGGAAGGGTATCTGGAGGGGGTGCGGGCCCTTTGCGACCGGCATGGGATACTTCTGGTCTTTGACGAGGTGATGACCGGCTTCGGGCGCCTGGGGGCGGCCTTTGCTGCCCAGCGGTTTGGGGTGGTGCCCGACCTCATCACCTTCGCCAAGGGGGTGACCTCCGCCTATGTGCCCTTAGGGGGGGTGCTGGTGCGGGAGACCCTGGCCCGCTACTTTGAGGAAAACCCCGTGCCCACGGGGCACACCTACGCAGGCCATCCCTTGGCGGTGGCGGCGGGGCTTGCCACCCTCCAGGCCTACCGGGAGGAGGGGGTGTTCCAGCGGGTGTTGGCCATGGAGGGGTTCTTCCAAGGGAGCCTGAGGGCCCTGAGGGACCGGCATCCCCTGGTGGGGGACGTCCGGGGGCTTGGGGCTTTTTACGCCCTGGAGCTGGTCCGGGACCGGGGCACCAAGGAACCCCTTTCCCCTTGGCATGCTCCCTTTAGCCCCCCCATGCAATCCCTGCAAAAGGCCTTGTGGCAGGAGGGGGTTTACCTGCTGGCCAAGCACAACATCCTCATCGTGGCCCCGCCCCTGACCATAGGGGAGGAGGAGTTCTTGGAGGGGGTGGAACGCCTTTCCCGCGCCCTAAGGCAGGTGGAGGTGGAGGCTTTGGGCTAACCTGGAGGGGTGCGACGGCTTGAGGATCTCTTCCCTTTCCTGGCCTCCCTCGAGGGGAGGCCTTATCCCTTTTACAAGGACCTAAAGGGCACCTGGAGGGGCGAGGGGTTTGACCTGCGCTTTGTCCACGTGCAAGGGGATCCCTTCGCTTCCCCCAGCGTTTTGGAGGTGCGCTACCCGGCCATGGCGGTGGAGAACCTGAGGCTTTACCGCCACCCCATGGGCCGGGTGGCGGTGGAGGACTTCCTCCTGAGGGCCCTAAAGGCCCGGTTTCGCCATCTGCCCTTTGTGGGGGGAAGCGGGCACTCGGGGAGGGTCTTCGTGGAGGTGGAAAGCCCCAAGGTGTTGCGGCGGGGTGGGGCCCATCTCGGCCAGGAGGCCCTTTACCTGCGCTTCCGGGTGGGGCTTCCCGCCTCGGGCCGAAGGATTTTGGGCAAAGAGGCGGCGAGGCTTTTCCGGGCCATGGCGGACCACCTTTCGGCCTTCCTGAGGGAGCTTGATGGGAGGGGGCTCCTTGCCCACATCCACCAGGCCGAGGACTTCGCCCACATCCAGGAAAACCTTGCCCAAAGGGGCCTGGTGGCCTTTGTGGGGGATGGGGCCATCCTCCCCCGGGAAAGCGGGGTGAGCCAGAAACCCTTAAGGGGTGCGGTGCCCTTCCAAAGCCCCCCTTCCTTGCGGGTCTCCTTCCGGGTGCCCCATGGGGGGGAGGTCTTGGGTATGGGTCTTCCCCAGGGCCTCACCCTGATCACCGGCGGCGGGTTTCACGGGAAGACCACCCTCCTCGAGGCCCTGGTCCACGGGGTCCATCCCCACATCCTTGGGGATGGGCGGGAGTGGGTGGTGAGCCATCCCCTGGCCGTGAGGGTCCAGTCCGAGGATGGCCGGAGCGTGAAGGGGGTGGACCTAAGGCCCTTCGTGCACGACCTGCCCCTGGGCCAGGACACTTCCTTCTTCTCCACCGAGGATGCCTCGGGCTCCACCAGTTTGGCGGCCGCCATCCTCGAGGCCTTAGAGCTGGGCGCCCGGGTGCTTCTCCTGGACGAGGACACCTCCGCCACCAACCTCCTGGTGCGGGATGCCCGCATGCAAGCCCTGGTGCGGCGGGAAACCCTCACCCCCCTTCTGGACCGGGTGCGGGATGTTAAGGCCAGGGGCGTGAGCCTGGTCCTGGTGGTGGGCGGGGTGGGGGATTACCTGGACCTTGCGGATACCGTTCTCCTTCTGGAGGAGTACCGCCCCAGGGAAGCCACCCTGGAGGCCAAGGCCGTGGCCCAGGCCCATCCCACGGGCCGCACCTTTGGCGAACCCCGGTATCCCCTGGCCGTGGCCTCCCGGGCTCCCTTGCCGGAAAGCTTTGACCCCAGGCGGGGCAGGAAGGCCCGGGTAAGGGGTCGGGGTCTCCGGGAGCTGGTCTATGGGGAGGAGGTGGTGGACCTATCCGCCCTGGACCTTTTTGAGAACGCCCAGGTGCGGGCCTTGGGGGCATGGTTCCAGCGGCTTTGGCAGCAGGCGGACGGCAAGACCCCCTTGGGGGAGCTGGTAAGGGAGGTGCTGAGGGGGGTGGAGGACCTTTTCTCCCTGGGGGAGGCGCCGGAGGTGGCGGAGGTGCGCCCCTTGGAACTGGGGGCGGCGGTGAACCGGCTTCGGGGCTTGGAGGTGAGGCGGGTGGAGGATAAGCTGGACATATGAGTGAATGCGTGTCCTGTGGTGGTTTTCCCGGAGGACCGGCTACCCAAGGGGAAGGGTCTTTTGGGGCAGGCCCGGGTGGTGCGGGTGGAGGTGGATGGTGTGGCGGTCTTTGAGGGTTGACCTTACGGGCAAGCGGGTCTACTGGGGGCAAGTCTCCCCCGAGGAGGTGGCCTATGGCGGCCGGTACCGTACGGGCCGGCTTCTTTGGGAGCGGGAGGCCTACCGCGTGGACCCCCTTTCCCTGGAGAACCCCCTGATTTTCGCCATAGGCCCCCTGGCGGGAACGGGGTTTTCCAACGCCAACCGCACCAGCGTGGGCACCCGTAGCCCCCTGACCCTGGGCATCAAGGAGGCCAACGGGGGCGGCACCTTTGGCTACGCCCTGGGCCAGATGAGGCTTTCCCACCTGGTCCTCGAGGGGGCAAGCCCCAACTGGGTGGTCCTCCGCATCACCCGGGAGGGCCAGGTCCTGTTTGACCCGGCAGAGGACCTCCTCGGCCTGGGGAATTTCCAGGCGGCGGCCAAGCTCTTTGCCGCCTATGGCAGGAGGATTGCCTTCGCCCTTTTGGGGCCGGTGGGGGAGTATCTGGGACTTCTTTCCGGCATCGCCTTTTCCGACATAGACGGTAGGCCCTCCCGCTTGGCCGCCCGGGGTGGCGTGGGGGCAGTGATGGGAAGCAAGCGGGTCAAGGCCATCGTGGTGGAGGTGCCGGGGAAGGTGGAGGTCTGGGACAAGCCCAAGGTTAGCGGGGCTATCCGCCGCTATGCGGAGCTTTTGCGCCAAGACCCCTTGGTGATGAAGTTTTACCACGCCATCGGCACCATGGGAATGGCGGACTTCCAGAACGCCTTTGGGGGGCTTCCCGTGAGGAACTTTCGCCAGGGTCAGCTTGCCCCCCCGGAGGAGTTCCGCATGGGAGGCCAGCACATCGCCCCCCTCAACAAGGCCCGGGGTGGGAAGCACACCCACGCCTGCATGCCCGGATGCGTGATCCAGTGCTCCAACGTCATCGTGGACGAGAAAGGGGAGGAGGTGGTTTCCCCTCTGGAGTACGAGACCATCGGCCTAATGGGGACCAACTGCGGCCTCACCGACCCGGACCAGCTTGCCCGCCTCAACCGCCTGGCCAACGACCTGGGGGTGGACACCATAGAGACCGGGGCCACCTTGGCCCTCCTCATGGAAAAGGGGGAAGCGGATTGGGGGGATTATACCTTCATGGAGGCCAAGCTCAAGGCCCTCTATACTCCGAGCGAGGCAGCCCGCTTCCTGGCCCAAGGCACCGCCCGGGTAGGGGAGGCCTTGGGGCTTAAGCGGGTTCCCGTTATCAAGCGCCAGGCCATCAGCGCTTACGACCCCAGGGTGGTGGAGGCCACGGGCATCACCATGATGGTCACCGCCCAGGGAGCAGACCACACCGCGGGGAATGCCCCGCGCCTGGAGACCCGGGCCATGCCCGTGGAGGAGGTCCTCGAGGCCAGCTACCAGGCCCAGGTGAACGCCGCCGCCAACGACGCCCTGGGCCTTTGCGTCTTCGGGGGGAGCGTCACCAACAAGCAGGTGGAGTTCGTGGTGGAAAGCCTCAACGCCGCCTTGGGCACGAACCTGACCCCTGCCTTGTGGCGTGAGCTTGGGGAAGGGGTTTTGCGCCTGGAGCACCGCTTTAACCATCTGGCGGGCTTTACCCACCAGGATGACCGCCTCCCCGGCTTCTTCTACGAGGAGCCCCTTCCGCCCAAGGGCTACACCGCCCGCTTCCGCCCCGAGGACCTGGGGCCCCTTTACGAGAGGCTGGACCAGGGGTCGTAAAGCTCGGGGCTTTGCGCGGAGGGGGGAAGGGTTTCCCCTTTGAGGAAGCGGCGGGCGTAGAGCCCTGCAAGCTGGGGGAAGGGTTCGGCGGCCACCTTCTCCAAGGCGTAGACCGCCACCACGTCCGCCAAGGCCCTGAGGGCCTCCTTGGCGTACCAAGGCCCCTCCTCCTTCAGTTGCTTGAGGATCCTGTCCGCCTCGGCCTGGGCCTTGGGGTTCTCCCCTAGCATGGCCAAAAGGAGCTCGTGGGCACCCTTCTTGAGGATGGCCTCCAGCATATCCAGGGCTTGGATGTTGGCGGGGCCCTCCCAGATGGGGGTGATGAGGGCTTCCCGGTGCCAGCGGGCCACCCCGTATTCCTCCAGAAAGCCCAGGCCCCCAAAAAGCTCCATGGCGAGGGCGGTTATGGCGCCCGCGTGCTCGGCGGTCCGGCCCTTGGCCAGGTGGGAAAGGAGGCGGGCCAGGTGGTAGCCCTCGCTGTAGGGGGGCCGCTCCTTCCAGGCTTGGTCAAAGGCCTGAACGGCCAAGAAGGCCAGGGCGGTGCCTCCCACCTGCCTTAGGCGCATCTCCAGGAGGTCGTGCTGAACGAGAGGGTGCTCGAGGAGGGTCTTCCCGAAGGCCCTTCGTCTCCTTACCCGGAAGAGGGCCTCGAGGTGGGCCTTCTTGGCGATGCCCATGGCGGCGGCCGCATTGGCCAGCCGGCTCACCGTGAGGTTTTCCAGGGTGTAATAGATGCCTTCCTCCAACCTGCCGATGGGGTAGGCCAGGCTTCCCTCCAGCTCCACCTCCCCTGAGGGCACGGCCCGGGTGGCCAGTTTCTCCTTAAAGCGGCGCACGGTAAAGTTCAGCCTCCCCTCCACCTGCCGGGGCAGGAGAAAGAGGCCAAGGCCCTTGGGGCCAGCCGGGGCTCCCTCCGGCCTGGCGGTGACGAGGGCGTAGTCGGCTAGGCCCGCCCCCGAGGCGAAGTACTTGTCCCCTTGGTAAAGGCGGTAGAGGCTTCCTTCCCGCCGGGCCATGGTGCGGTTGGCCCCCAGGTCGCTTCCTCCCTGGATCTCCGTCATCCAGGTGGCGCCGAAGGCCGGCCCGTGGAGGAGTTCCCGCTTCACCCCTTCGTGCTCGGGGGCGTACTTGTGGAGGGCGTAGGCCACCTGGTGGGTGATGGTGAGGATGCAGTAAAGCCCCCCGTCCGCCAGAAGGTAGCCGAAGGCGTAGTGGAGAGGCCAGCCTCTGCCCTCATAGGCGGGGCGGATCATGGGCCTGAGCTTTTCCAGGAGGGCCCTTTGAGCAGGGGAGAGGAGGGCCTGGTCGATGCGGTTCCCATCCAGGTCGTGCATCTGCAGGCGGGGCGGGGCATCCTGGTCCACGTGGTGGGCCACCTCCAAAACCTCCTCTCCCACCAGTCTCCCGAAGGCGGAGAGCTCCTCTTGGGGGAGGCCTGGGGCAAAAGTGTCCAATATCGCTTTCAGGTCCGGGTCAAGCCGATAATGATCCTCGCCCTGGCTGTAAAAGCGCGCCTTCATGGTCCCCTCCAGCCCCAGGCTAACCCTGGGAGGGGGGCGCGTCAAGGTGAGGTGATCTACAATCAAATTGTTTGTGGTGAAATAGTATGACGTTATGGTATGGGAGGTGATGGGCCGAATCTGGCGTTTGCAGAGGGCTTTGCGCGAGGAGATGGAGGAGGGCCTCGAGGCCCTGGGCCTTTCCGGCCTCGAGGCCTGGTTGCTCCGGGTGGTGGATACGAACCCGCATCCCTCGGATGCCGCGAGGCACATGGGTCTTCCTCCACCCACCGTAAGCCACATGCCTATGTACACGTCAAAACCTCCATAGGGCATAACCCCAAGGGACTTCCGCGCCTTCCT
>NZ_JAKTNU010000012.1 GCF_022760955.1 Thermus neutrinimicus | reverse complement strand
GAGTCAGATGAACTCGGATGGGTGCAGGCATGGGGATATTTTAAGAGGAGGGTACTTAGAAGGGGGTGCTTGCGATTGGGGCGCATAGGACCCCCCTTATCTCTCATGTCTGCTGGTGGTGCCAAGTAGCAAACGAAGGAATAAGACCGGCCGGCTAGGGTTTGGGTTATCGGGTGAACCCTTGCATCTAACGCGGGTCCCGGAGAAGATAAAGCCGTGCCCTATCCGGTGCCCGCCTCGAGGCTCCTCCTCCCTCGCACGGCCAAGGAGGTGCGGCGGGACCGTCTCCAGCGACGGGTGGAGGAGGCTTTCCGCTTTAGCCCGGGGGTGGTCCTGGCTGCAGGGGCGGGGTACGGGAAGACCAGCCTGGCCTCAGAGTTTTCCGGGGTTTACGTGGCCCTGGCGGAGGAGGCTAAGGATCCTGCGATTTTTCTGTGGCACCTTCTGGCTGCCTACCAAGGTCGGGCAGAGCTTCAAAGGGTGGCAGAGCTTTTGGAGGCAGGGGCTTGGCCCAGTGCCTTGGAGGCCTTTCTGGGCGCCTTGGAACCTTTGGGTTTCCACCTCCTGGTTTTGGATGAGGTTCACCGGGCGGAGGGCCCTGGGGTACTCAAGGTGGTGCAGGGCCTAGTCCGGCTTCGTGGCCTAAGGCTCTTGCTCCTTTCGCGAAGGGCCACACCGTTTGCTTTCCTTACGGTGCTTTCCGAACGAGAGTTGGCCTTTGATCCCGAGGAGGCCTGCCAGCTGGCTAAGGCCTTGGCCCCTGAGCTTCCTGCTTTTGAGGTGGAAAGGGCTCTTTCCCTGGTGAAGGGGTGGCCCTTGGGCCTCCGGGTGGCCCTCTTGGCCATGCGCCGGGGTTTGAAGCCGGAGCTGGCGCTGGAAAGCGCCGAGGGGCTCCTGGCCTACCTGGCCTATGGCCTTCCCGAGGAAGTGCTATGGGAGGCCTCGAGGCTGGCCCTTTTGGGGGAGGTACCGGAGGCAGAGGGCCAGGCCCTCTTGCCCTATGCCGAGGACCTTCTCTTGGAGAGGCGGGAGGGGAAGCTCTGTTTTCACCCCCTGGTGCGTGGTGCCCTGAAAACCCTCCTGCCCGAGGTGGAGGCCCGGGGGCTTCTCACCAAGGCGGCGGAGGACGCCCTAGGCCGGGGGGAAGGGGTTCGGGCGGCCGAGTTTCTGCTGGAGGCAGGAAGGTTGGGGCATGTGGCGGATCTCCTGGTGCGGGAGGGATTTTCCTGGTTGGCGCGCGGCCTCACCTACACCGTGTTGCGCCTTTTGGCGCACCTGCCTGAAGCCTTGCGCCAAGGGCGGCGCGGCCTTGACCTGTTGGAGGCCGAGGCCTTGCGCCAGGCTGGGCGCTACCAGGAATCAGAGGCCGCTTATCAAAAGGCCCTTAGGGCGGGGGAGATCCGGGCTTACCTGGGCTTGGCCCGGCTTTTCCTGGACACCGTGGAGCCGGCTCGAGGACGCCCTTACCTAGAGGAGGCCTTAAGGTTCTTCCCTCAGGAAGCCAGGCTTCTTCTGGCAGAGAACCTCCTGAACGAGGGTCGGGTGGAGGAGGCGGAGGCCCTGGGGTTTTCTGGGCCCCGGCTCCTCCTGAGGCAGGGAAAGCCAGCGGAAGCCCTGGCCCTGTTGCGGGAAAGCGGGGACCCCGGCCTGCATCGGCCACCGCAGAACCATCGCGAGGGTACCCTGCTCCGGGCTCTTCTGGAGTGTGTGGCTGGGGATGCGGAAGAAGGTCTTCGGTGGGCGGAGCGGGGGTTGAGGGAGGCCGAGGTGCTGGGGAGCCCTTTTGGCATGAGCCTAGCCCAGGCCAGGAGAGGGCACGCCCTTCTGGCTTTGGTACGTGTGGAGGAGGCCAAGGCTGCCTACCGGTCTGCCTTGGCCATGGCCGAAGGGGGTCCAGCCCGACTAAAGGTGGAGGCCCTGGGGGGTCTGGCCGCCTTGGGGGATGAAGAGGCCTACAGGGAAATGGTCCGCCTGGCCCGGACCGCAGGGGACCTTTGGGTGGAGGGCTTCCTCACCCTTATGGTGGCGGTGGCTTGGCTCCGGCGGGGTGAGGTTTTTCCCTTGCCCGCCCTGCCCCTTTTGGATCCCTTCCTCCGGGCTTTGGCCCAGTCTTACCCCTTTGGGGATGGATGGGAAAACCTTTTGCAGGTCTACCCCTTCCTGGCTGAGAGGACGCTGTTCTCCCCCCCTATTGCCCGGGTGCGCCGGGCCCTTTGGCGGCTTGGCCGCCTTCCCGTTTCCTACCATCCCGGGGTGCGGGTGGAGATCCGGGCCCTTGGAGGGTTTGAGGTGCGGGTGGAGGGACGTCCCGTGCGGTTCCGCCGGGATAAGGCCCGGCTTCTCCTGGCCCTTTTAACCGCTGGGGACTGGGAGAAGGAGGATCTTTTGGAGGCGTTGGCGGCATCTCCTGGCGAGTTCCGGGTGCTGTGGTGGGAGGTGGTAAACGCCCTGGAGCCGGGCCGTCCCAGGGGGGCAAAGCCTTACTTCCTCCGCCAAAAACCCTATGGCCTCTTCCGCCAAGCCCCGGAACTCTACCTGGACCTTTTGGATCCCCAGGCTCCCCTTGCCCCGCCCTATCTGGGGCTTGACCACCCTTTTTTAGAAGACCAGGCCAGAGCCTACCTGGAGGAACGGCGGCAGGCCCTTTTGCAAAGTCCTAGGCTCGAGGACTGGCTCTTGGCTTTGCGCCTGGATCCCCTGGATGAGGAGGTTCTGCGGCGTTTTTACGGCACCCCCGTCCAAGAGGAAGCCCTTCTCCTCCGGCAGAGGGCTTTGCAGGAGCTGGGTTTGGAGGCATGAGCCTCCGTCCGACGTTCCCAACCAGTCCGGTTTTGAAGCGGATGAGGACAGCCTTCCTGGTCCTTTCCGGATCCCGGAACCGCTCGGGCCAAACCGAACTAGCGTAGAGCTAGCTCCTGCAAAACGGCCGGGGCCTCGGCAATCCTGGACCCGGATTCGGGGGTAAGGAAGGGCTTCAGCTCTGCCAGCCAGAGCTCGAGCTGCCACCGGAGGAAAAGCCACGGCGGTAAGCCGCCCGCCTTCCCAGGACGCCCTCCCGGTAGCTACCACCCCCTTATCCCCAAGGCCAGCTGAACCGTGAGCCCTGTCCTTAGGGCTGAATCCAGGTAGGGTACCAAGGTCTCAAGGAGATCCACCCGTTGGAGAAAGCCTTCCCACCGGGAGGAAAGGATAGGGGACCGGGTGCGGAGGCCCTCCCTTACCAGGTGCAGACCTTCCTCAAAATCCTTTAGGGAATCGGGGAAAGGGGCTTCGGCGTGGGCCTCGCAGGCCCTTCTCATCAGCTCTAAGGCAAAGAGCCACCTCACCTCCGGACCGTGGGCCAGGAAAGGGGGTGGCCCAAGGCCCCAGGGTGAAGAGAGGCGGCTACGGGAAGCCAAGGGCCTAAGGAGGTTGCGGCCATAACCCCCTCCCTGCGGGAGCGCCCGTTCCAGGGAAGCACCCGGTCTCCTTTCCCATAGGGCAAACCCAACCCCTGGGCGGGGAGAGGGTCCCGGGGGTTGGGTTCCGCTAGGGCCCTTAAGCGGCCCTTTTGGTCTGTTTTTGGCGCAACTCCTTCCAGAACACCACCAGGGCGCTCACCACATAGATGGAGCTGTAGGTGCCCACGAAGATGCCCACGAAGATGGCCAGGGAGAAGTCCCTGAGGACGCTTCCCCCCAGGAAAAGGAGGGCGAGGATGGGCAGGAGGGTGGTGAGGCTGGTCATCACCGTGCGGGATAGGGTCTGGTTGATGGAGCGGTTCACCATCTCCCGGTAGGGGATGCCCCGCATGAGCTTCTGGTTTTCCCGAATGCGGTCGGAAACCACGATGGAGTCGTTGATGGAGTAGCCCACGATGGTGAGAAGGGCGGCGATGGTGGGGATGGAGAACTCCAGGCCCAAGAGGCTGTACATCCCCGCCACGATGGCCACGTCATGGGCCACGGCGATGACGCTGGCCACCCCGAAGGTCCAGTCGAAGCGAAAGGCCACGTAGAGGAGGATGAGGCCAAGGCCCACCAAGACCGCCATCACCGCATTGCGGCGAAGTTCGGAACCGATGGCGGGACCCACGGTCTCCGAGGTGAGGACGCTGGCCTTTAACTCCGTGGTAAAGAGCCCTTCCAGTTCCAGACGCTTGGCATCGGGAAGGGGTGGGAGCTTTAGGGAAAACTCCCGGAAGTCGGCGGTGGGAGCCTGCACCTGGGTGATGACCGCCTCCTTGGCGGGGAAGCCCCTGGTTTCCAGGAAGCGTCTTAGGGTGTCCACCCCCACCTCGGGGCCCGTGCGCAGGGTATACGCCGTACCCCCGGTGAAATCGATGGAGTAGTTGAAGCCCTTGGTGAAGACCACCCCTGCCGCCAGCACGGCCAGGAGAAGGGTAGCTAGGGTGACGAAGCGGGCCGGGCCCATGAAGTTGAACCGGGGGTCCACCAGCCACATGGGAGGGCGGACTTCCCCACGGTCAGCCATGCGCTCCAGGAGGTAGCGGCTGAAAACCAGGTTGGAGAAGACGCTGGCCACCACGCCGATGGCCAAGACCACCGCAAAGCCCCGAACAGGCCCGGTGGCGTACTGGTAAAGGGCGGCGGCCGCCAACAGGTGGGCGGCGTTTACGTCCAGGATGGTCAGGGTGGAGTGCCTGAAGCCCTCGGGGATGGCCTGGCGGAAGCGTTTTCCAGCCCTGAGCTCCTCCTTGATGCGCTCAAAGGAGAGCACGTTCCCGTCCACCGCAGCCCCCAGGGTGAGCACCAAGCCAGCGATGCCGGGGAGGGTGAGGGTGGCTCCGAGGCCGGATAGGAGCCCCAGGATCAGCACCGAGGTGTAGATGAGGCCTAAGGAGGCCACCAGACCGAGGCCCGCACCGTAGTAGGCGAAGATGAGGAGGAAGATGGCCAGGGTACCGATGAGGGCCGAGCGGTTACCGGCCTGGATGGCATCCTGGCCCAGGGTGGGGCCTATTGAGCGGATCTCCGCCACCTCCAGGGGAACGGGCAACGCCCCGGAACGCAACACCAGGGCGATCTCGCTGGCCTCCTCGAGGCCCGATAGCCCCTCGATCACCGCCTGGCCCCCGGTGATGGCCTGGCGGATCACGGGGGCGGTGTAGACCTTACCGTCCAGGACAATGGCCAGTTGCCTGCCCACGTTGGTCCGGGTGACCTCCTCAAACTTCTTGGCCCCTTCCGGGGTAAAGGTGAGGGCCACCTGGGGGCGGCCGAACTGGTCGAAGACCGCCCGGGCGTCGGCCAGGTCCGCGCCCGTGAGAAGGGCCGGGCCCAGGTCCTCGGGCTTGATGAGGTCCTTTTCCAGGTCTTCCCGCTTAAGCCTGGGGTTTTCCCTGAGGGCCTGGTTGATCTGGGCCACGGTGGTGCCGGTGGCCCCTTCCTTGAGGATGCGGAACTCCAGGACCGCCCGCTGGCCGATGAGCTTTAGGGCCCGGTCCTGGTCCGCCTGGGAGAGGCCGGGGAGCTCCACCACAATGCGCTTTTGCCCCTGGATCTGGATCAGGGGTTCCGCCACCCCCAGGGCGTTGATGCGGTTCTCTAAGACGGTGCGGGCCTTTTCCAGGTCATCGGGGGTGGGGTTTTCCACGGCGGCCTCGAGGACAATGCGGAGACCTCCTTTGAGGTCTAGGCCCAGCTTGACCTTGGGCTCTTCCGGGGCCCAGGGCTTCCAAACCATGAGGAGGGCCAGGAGGAAAAGGCCCAGGAGGAGAAGTCCGTTGAGAAGCTTCCGGTTCATACTCTTCACCCTTTGGGGCACGCATGTGCCCGATTGGCTTGCAGAAGGGCTTAAAGCCGCATACCAGAGCCTAACCTTAGGCTGCGCCGGATGGCCCTTGGGCTTGCCCCGGCGCGAGGGGAGAGGGTTTTAGGCCCTAGCCTCCGTCCAGCTGAAGGCGGCCATAAAGGAGGTAAAGCGGGGATGGAGAAGGGCTCTTGGGTGCCGGCGGCTTGGCCTCCCCATCCCGGGGCTTTAGGGGGGGATGGGGAGGCCGGGTGGGAGCCTGGGCCAAGGGGGCAAGCCCGTTTCCCTGGCGCTCCTCCTTGAGAACCCAGCCAGGTCCCTTGGCGTGAAGCCCGGCTTCCCCCTTTCCCTTTGCCTCGAGGAAAGGGGGTAGGCCCTGGAGGACCAGGGCCAAAGCGGCCAGGACCAGCCCCCACCTTCCCCAGGCGCTCCCTGGGACCTGCCGCTGGGGATACTCCAAGGGGAGGCTAAGGACCACAGGGCGCCTCCTGGGAAAGGACCACCAGACCCGCTCCAAGGGACCTCCTACGCGGGCACCTCCACCATCTGGAAGGCCTCTATGATGTCCCCTTCCTGGAAGTCGTCAAACCCCTCGAGGCCAATGCCGCACTCGTAGCCCTGGGCCACTTCCCGCACGTCCTCCTTGAAGCGCTTGAGGCTGGCCATCCTGCCCTTCCAGACCTCCTCGCCCTTACGCAAAACCCTCACCTCGGCGCTCCGCACCACCTTGCCCTGGGTGACCATGCACCCTGCCACCTGTTTGCCCCCGGGCAGGCGGAAGATGGCCCGCACCTCGGCCCGGCCCAGGACCTCCTCCTTGAATACGGGCTCCTTTTGCCCCTTGACCATGGACCGGACCTCGTCGATGAGGTCATAGATGATGCGGAAGGTCTTGAGGAGGACTCCCTTTTGCTCGGCCGCCTTCTTCACCGCACCCGAGGGGTTTACCCCAAAGGCCAGGATGGCGGCGTTGGCCGTCTGGGCCAGGAGGACATCGGACTCCGTGGGGGCTCCCACCTGGGCCAGGAGGACGTTGATCTTGACCTCCTCGGTGCTCTCCTTAGCCAGGATGTGCTGGATGGCCTCCAGGGAGCCCTGGGTGTCCGCCCGCAGGATGAGGTTAACCTCCTTCTGCCCTTCCTCCTGCAGGGCCCGGAGCAGGTCGGCCATGGTCCGGGGGCGACGCTCCCTCTCCGCCTCCTCCCGGGCCTTGCGCTCCTCCTTGCGCTCCTCGGTGATCTCCTTGGCGGCCTCCAGGTCCGGCACCCACTCCACCACGTCCCCCGCGTGGGGAAGCTCCTGGAAGCCCAAGACCTGCACGGCGCTTCCCGGGCCTGCCTCCTTGCGCTGGTTGCCGTCGGCGTCCATCATGGCCCGGATGCGGCCATACACCTCCCCGGCCACCACGTAGTCCCCCACCCGGAAGGTGCCCTCCTGGACCAGCATGTTGGCGATGATCCCCGCCTGCTTGTCCAGCTTGGACTCGAGGATCACCCCCTTGGGCTCGGCGTTGGGGTCGGCCCGGTAGTCCTCCAGCTCGGCGATGAGGAGGATCATCTCCAAAAGGTCCTGCACCCCTTGGCCCGTTTTGGCGCTGATGGGCACCACAACGGCGTCCCCCCCGTACTCCTCGGGCACGAAGCCCCGCTCCATCAGCTGGCGCTTGACCCGGTCGGGGTCGGCCTGGGGCAGGTCCATCTTATTCAGGGCGAAGAGGATTTTGGCCCCGGCCGCCTTGGCGTGGGCGATGGCCTCATCCGTTTGCGGCATGATCCCGTCGTCGGCGGCGATGACGATGACGGCGATGTCCGCCACCTTGGCCCCCCGCTGCCTTATGGTGGTGAAGGCCTCGTGCCCGGGGGTGTCGATGAAGACCACCGTGCCCTGAGGGGTTTTCACCTCAAAGGCGCCCACATGCTGGGTGATTCCCCCGGCCTCCTTCTCGGCGATGCGGCTTTTGCGAAGATAGTCCAGAAGGGTGGTCTTCCCGTGGTCCACGTGGCCCATGATGACCACCACAGGAGGCCTTCGGGGCAGGGCTTTCCTCCGCTCCTCCTCCGCCAGCTTCTCCTGCAGGCCCCGTTGTTCCTTTACGAGTTCCCGCACCGCCTCCGCATCCTCCTCGGAAAGGGTGGAGGCATGGGACTTGTAGGGAACCCCCATCTGGTCCAGGAGCTCCAGGAGCTCCTCGTTGGTCATGCCCAGCTCTTTAGCCAGCTGGTAGATGCGTATTTTGGCCATCCGTACCTCCTAAAAGAGAGATGAGCGCTTCCGACAGGGCCTTGGCCCGGCCTCCGGCAAAGCGCCTCAGCTTCTTTTCTGTCCAGCACTCCGGGTTGTCGGGACAGACATAGGCCCCCCGGCCCGGCAGCTTCCCCGTGGGATCCAGGCGAAACCCTTCCGGCATGAGCAGGATGCGCAAAAGCTCCCCTTTGGGCCGCCTCCTGCGGCAGGCCACGCACATGCGGATGGGGAGATGCTTCGCCATCACTCGGAAAGGTCCCGGAAGAGTTTCTCGAACTCCTCTTTCGCCCGGCTGGCGGTTTCCGCCTCCTCCATGGCGGCCTTGCGGATAGCCTCGTCCAGGTCGGAGATCTCCGCCTCCTCAAAGTGGATCTCGTACCCCGTGAGCTTGGAGGCCAGGCGCACGTTCTGGCCGCCGGTGCCGATGGCCAGGGAGTGCTGGTCCTTGGTCACCTTGACCCGGGCCCTTTGCCCGTCGGGTTCCAGCTCGATGGAACCCACCTGGGCGGGGGAGAGGGCGTTACGGATGAACTCCTTGGGGTCCTTGGCCCAGAGGATGATGTCCACCTTCTCCCGGCCCAGCTCGGCGGATACCGCCTGGATGCGCTGCCCCTTGTGGCCGATGCAGGCCCCGATGGGGTCGACGTTGGGGTTGTGGGTCATGACCGCCACCTTGCTGCGGCGGCCGGGCTCGCGGGCGATGGCCTTGATCTCCACGATGCCCTCGGCGATCTCGGGGACCTCCTGCTTCAAGAGGTGCTCCAGGAGCTTCTCGTGGGCCCGGCTAACGATCAAGGAAGGGCCTTTGGCGGAGCGGTCCACCTTTTTCAGGTACACCTTAAGGCGCTGCCCGGGGTAGTAGCGCTCCGTGGGAATCTGCTCGCTCTTGGGGAGGTAAGCCTCCCCCCGGCCCAGCTCCACGAAGACGTTGCCCCGGTTGTCCACCCGGGTCACCACCCCGGTGAGGACCTGGCCCTCCTTGTCCTTGTACTCGTTATAGATGCGGTTGCGCTCGGACTCCTTCAGGCGCTGGGTGAGGATCTGGCGCAGGTCCTGGATGGCCATGCGGGAGAGGCCCTCGGGGTCGATGGGGAACTCCATCTCGTCACCCACCTGGACCTCAGGGTCGTACTGGAGGGCCTCGGAGAGGGAGATTTCCTTGTCGGGGTCCTCCACCTTTTCCACCACGCGGCGGACCTCCACCATCTCGATGCGCCCGGTCTGGGGGTCGATGTACACGTCCACCTCCGGGCCCTTGCCCGCATCGATCTCCTCCTTGCGGTATCCCTTTTGCCGTTTGATGTAGGCCTTGCGCAGGGCCTCCTTGAAGGCCTCGAGGACCTCCTCGGTGGTCACCCCCCGCTCCAAGGCCAACTGCTGCATGGCGTCGATGAAATCCCGGTTCATCTCTCCTCCCTGTACCTACGCTGTTACCTGGGCTCCTTGGGCCACTCGGCGAGGGTGGCGCGGAAGGTGCCGATCCTAAGGCGCTTTTCCTCCTGGCCCACCTGGAAGACCACCTCCTCCTCCTCCACCCGGAGGATGCGCCCGGTGAAGCCCTCGGGCCCCGGCACCTTGGCCTTGAGGCCCTGGAAACGCTCAAAGTGGCGGCGGGTGAAGAGGGGGCGCTTGGGGCCGGGGGACTCCACGAGAAGGCGGTAGCTTCCCGGGATGGGGTCCTCCCGGTCAAAGACAGCCTCTATGGCCCGGCTGGCCCGTTCCAGGTCGGCCACGCGGATGGGCCTTTCGTCCTTCCGCTCCAGGCGGACCAGGACCTCCCCGGGGGCTTCCCTCACCTCCAGGACCTCGAGGTCCAGGGGCCCTACCGCTTCCTCCACCAACCGCCAAAGGTCCACAGGCACCTCCCCACCTCCCTTCACAAAGGAAGGGTGGGCTTACACCCACCCCCCTCCCTTGGGAGCACTGGCCCTAGTTTACACCCAAAACCCCCTTGACTACAACCCCTTTAGCCTGGTACACTCAAGGTTGCCGGTCCGAACCCGGCCAGTGGCATGGGGGTGAACGGTCTCGACGGGGGTCGCCGAGGGCAGGTGGCGCGCCGAGGTGCGGGTGGCCTCGAAGGTAGCCCCTGAGGGGGCTGACCGTAAAAACCCGCAAACGAATAAAGGCCAACAAGCCTGCTTACGCTCTCGCGGCTTAGGCCCGCGACCCCGCCCGGTAGCCCTGCCGGGGGCTCACGGTAGCGGGGACACAAACCCGGCTAGCCTTGGCTAGGCCCCGTAACCCAAGGCGAAGCCAAGCGGGGCTTGCCCCTGGCCGCCCGTCCGCGGGCCAAGCCAGGGGGACACCCTAAACGCGGACTACGCGCGTAGAGGCCTGCCGTAGGGACTTTCGGACGGGGGTTCAACTCCCCCCACCTCCACCAAAGGGCTAGGGGCCTGTCAGGGCCCCTAATTTTGTTGTGGCCCTTATGCGGCAGTATGGCACCACGGAATAGACCACCCTTTATCTGCTAGTTTGAAGCGCCTTCTGGAACTTAAGGCCCGGGGGGAGGGCGGTAGCGCATCCTAACTTGTGACCTTCCTCTAAGGTTGTAAAGTGAGGTTGGTGCCTCCTGGCACCTCCTTCGGGGCGGGGTGGAAGTCCCCACCGGCGGTGAAAGCCCGCGAAGCCCCTTTGGGGCCCGACCCGGTGGAATTCCGGGGCCGACGGTGAAAGTCCGGATGGGAGAAGGAGGTCGTTTGCGAGAGCTGGACGAGCGTTTTCTCCGTAGGGCGTTGCAGCTGGCCGAGCGGGCTCGAGGCCACACCCACCCCAACCCCCTGGTGGGGGCGGTGCTGGTGCAAGGGGGCCGCATCGTGGGGGAGGGGTACCATCCCCGGGCAGGGGAGCCCCATGCGGAGGTTTTTGCCCTAAGGCAGGCCGGGCCCTTGGCCCAAGGGGCCACCCTTTACGTGTCCTTGGAACCCTGCAACCACTTTGGCCGCACCCCCCCTTGTTCCCTGGCCCTTCTCCAGGCGGGGGTGGCCCGGGTGGTGGCGGCGGCCCGGGACCCTAACCCCTGGGCCCAAGGGGGTCTGGAACGGCTCAGGGCCGGGGGGGTGGAGGTGGAGGCGGGGCTCCTGGAGGCCGAGGCCCGGGAGCAGAACGAGGCCTTCTTCCACGCTCAGGAAAAGGGCCGGCCCTTTGTGCTCCTAAAGGCTGCCTTGACCTTGGACGGCAAGGTGGCGGCCCCAAGCGGGGATGCCCGCCACGTGTCCTCGGAGGCAAGCCGGCGCGTGGCCCAGGCCTACCGCCAGTGGCTCCCCGCGGTGATGGTGGGGGTGGGGACGGTCCTCACGGACGACCCCTGGCTCACCGTGCGGGAGCCCGACTTCAGGCCCTTTCCCCTGATGCTGGAGCCCCCGCCCCTTAGGGACCCGGTGAAGGTGGTCCTGGACACAGAGGCCCGCACCCCTCCCACCGCCCGCATCTTTCAGGAGGGGCCCCGGGGAGAGCCCGCCCGGGTGTGGGTGCTGGTGGGCCAGGGGGCGCCCAGGGAAAGGCTTAAGGCCCTGGAGGAGGCGGGTGGCCAGGTGGTGGAGCTTCCCAGGGAGGGGGGAAGGGTGAGCCTCGAGGCGGCCCTGACCTTTTTGCTGGAGGAGGGCCTGGACGGGGTGCTCTTGGAAGGGGGCCCAAGGCTGGCCGGGGCCTTTTGGCAAAGGGGTTTGGTGGACAAGCTGGCCCTTTTCCTGGCCCCTAAGCTTTTGGGGGAGGGGAGAGGGTTCTTGGAGGGCTTTTCCCTGGAGCGCATGGCGGAGGCCAGAAGGCTCAGGATCGTCCGGAAGGAGTGGCTAGGGGAGGACCTTTGGCTGGAAGCGTACCCGGAGGGATGATGTTCACGGGACTGGTGGAGGAAACCGGCGAGATTCTACGGGTGGAGGAAGGCCCTTTCCTCAGGGTCCGGATTGCCGCTCAGGAGGTGCTTTCCGACCTTAAGGTGGGGGATTCGGTGGCGGTGGACGGGGTTTGTCTCACCGCGGTGGCGGTGGACGGGGAGGGCTTCTGGGTGGAGCTTGCCCAGGAGACCCTGCGCCGCACCGCTCCCACCTGGCGGGTGGGGCACCGGCCCAACCTGGAAAGGGCCCTTAGGGTGGGGGACCGGCTTGGGGGGCATTTCGTCACCGGGCATGTGGACGGGGTGGCGGAGGTGGTGGCCATCCGGGAGGCCCCGGGGGCCAGGGACTACTACTTCCGCCCTCCCCGGGAGCTCCTCCGCTATGTGGCCGAGAAGGGAAGCGTGGCCTTAAACGGGGTTTCCCTTACGGTGGCGGGGCTAGAGGGGGATGCCTTCTTTGTGACCCTCATCCCCCACACCCTAAAGGTCACCAACCTGGGAAGCCTTCGGGTGGGGGAGCGGGTGAACCTCGAGGTGGACCTCATCGCCCGTTATCTGGAACGGATCATGAGGGGGGAATGATGGAGGGTTTGGCCAGCGTCAAGGAGCTTTTGGAGGAACTCCGCCAGGGCCGCCCGGTGATCCTGGTGGACGACGAGGACCGGGAAAACGAGGGCGACCTCATCATGGCGGCGGAACACGTGACCCCGGAGTGGGTGAACTTTATGCTCAAGGAGTGCCGGGGCCTCCTTTGCGTGGCCCTCACGGAGGAGCGGGCCAAGGCCTTGGACCTGCCCCTCATGGTGGAGAGGAACCAGGATCCCCAGGGCACCCGCTTCACCGTGAGCGTGGATGCCCGGGGGACCAGCACGGGGATTTCCGCCTTTGAGCGGGCGGCCACCATCAGGCTCCTGGCTGATCCCGAGGCCACCCCCCAGGATTTCCGCCGCCCGGGGCATATCTTCCCCCTGGTGGCCAGGCCGGGCGGGGTCCTGAGGCGGGCCGGGCACACCGAGGCCACGGTGGACCTTTTGCGCCTGGCGGGGCTTAGGCCGGTGGGAAGCCTCATCGAGATTCTCAAGGAGGATGGCACCATGGCCCGGCTACCCGACCTCCTGGACTTTGCCAGGCGCCACGGGCTTAAGGTGGGCACCATCGCCGACCTCATCCGCTACCGCTTGGAGAAGGGGGACCTCTACGTGAAGCGGGAGGCGGAGGCCCTGTTGCCCACCCGGTTTGGCGAGTTCCGCATCTTGGGCTACCGGGATAGCCTCACGGGGGAGGAGCACGCCGCCTTGGTCATGGGAAGCTGGGACCCTGAGGAGCCCATCCTGGTGCGCATGCACTCCGAGTGCCTCACCGGGGATGCCCTCCACTCCTTGAGGTGCGACTGCGGCTTCCAGCGGGACCTGGCCCTGGAACGGATCGCCCAGGAGGGGAAGGGGGTTTTGGTCTACCTGAGGCAGGAGGGGCGGGGAATCGGCCTCGTCAACAAGATCCGGGCCTACCACCTGCAGGACCAAGGGCTGGACACGGTGGAGGCCAACCTGGCCTTGGGATTTCCTCCGGATCTAAGGGACTACGGGGTGGGGGCCCAGATCCTCTACGACCTGGGGGTGCGCAAGATGCGCCTTCTCACCAATAACCCGCGCAAGGTGAAGGCCCTGTCCGGCTTCGGCATCGAGATCGTGGAGCGCCTTCCCTTGCGGGCCGGGGACAATCCCCACAACGAGCGGTACCTCCAGGCCAAGAAGGAGAAGCTCGGGCACTGGATGGACTGATGGGGTTTCCAGGGCGGTCTGGGTGGCTCCAAAGCCCCTAGCATGAGGCTATGCTCCGGGCTCTTAGGGTTGGGGTCCTCGCGCTCCTCTTCCTGGCCTTCCTGGACCCCAGGTGGCCCATGCCGGGGCGGGTGGTGTACCTCCTGGACTTTTCCCCTTCTGCCCGGGAAAGCGTCTTTGCCCTGGCGGATCGGCTTCCTAGGGATGGCCTGTATGTGGCCTTTGCCGGGAGGGCGGTGAAGCTTCCCTCCCCCACCGCCCGCAGGCTGGACCTGGGGGAGGCGACAAACCTGAAGGCGGCCTTTCAGGAGGCGGAGGCCCTAAAGCCCGCCCGGGTGGTGCTGGTTTCCGATGGGCTTTTTGATCCCATACCGGCCCCTTTTCCCCTGGATGCCCTCTATGTGCCCCCCATGCCCCATGTGGACGTGCGCCTGGTCCCTCCTCCTTACTCCCTCCAGGGGGAAACGGTGGGGGTGGGGGTGGTCCTCGAGGCTCCCCTACCCGTGGAGGCCCGGCTTAGGGTGGAGGGTCCTGGGGGGTCCGTGGAAAAGAGTCTTTGGGTGGAGGGTCGCAAAACCCTGGCCTATACCTTCTCCCTTACGGAGGAGGCCCAGGTGAGGGCGGTGGTGGAAGGCGCCTGGGGCAGGAGCGAGGCCCAGGTGAGCCTGGAACCTGCCGACCGCGGCAAGGCCCTGGTGTTGGGGGATCCGGCCTTGGCCCGTTACCTGGAGGCCCAGGGTTTTCAGGTGGAGGAGGGCCCCTTCCGCATGCCCTTGGAGGCCGACCTGGTGGTGGTGGGCCTCGGGGTCCTGGACCTGCCGGAGGAGGCCCCGGAGGCCCTTAGGGATTACCTACGCCGGGGAGGAGGGCTTCTTTTCACCGCCACCCCCAGGGGCCTTTTCTTTGGCGGTTGGGACCGGGCCTTGCCGGAGGACCTCCCCTTAAAGCCCTGGGGGCGCAAGGGGGCGGCCTTGGTCCTGGTCCTGGACGTTTCCGGAAGCATGGAGGGGGAGAAGCTTTCCCTGGCGGTGGCCGGGGCCTTGGAACTGGTGCGCTCGGCGGCGGCGGAGGACCACCTGGGCGTGGTCCTCTTCTCCTCAACCCATCGGGTCCTTTTCCCCCCTAGGCCCATGACGGAACAGGGCAAGAAGGAGGCGGAAAGCCTTCTCCTCTCCGTGCGGGCGGGGGGCGGCACGGTGTTGGGCCCCGCCTTCCGGGAGGCGGTGCGGCTTTTGCAGGGGGTGCCGCTGGAGCGCAGAGGGGTCTTGGTCCTGAGCGATGGCCTCATCTCCGATCCCCAGGGGCCCATCCTGGAGCTGGCGGAGGCCTCGGGCCTCGAGGTGAGCGCCGTGGCCCTGGGGCCCGACGCCGACCGGGCCTTCTTGGAGGAGCTTTCCCGCCGGGGCGGGGGGCGGTACTACCAGGCGGCCACCGCCCGGGAACTTCCCCGGCTCTTCCTGAGGGAGGGCCAGGAGGTCTTCCAGGGGGAGAGGTTGGAAGGCCGGTTCCCCCTCCAGGCCAAGCCCCATCCCCTCACCGAGGGCCTGGCCCCACCCCCCCTCGCCGTCCTCCTCCCCGCCCGGGCCGAGCCTTGGGCCCAGGTGATCCTGGAAAGCGAGGGGCGGGCGGTGTTGGCCCTGGGCGAAAGGGGAGAGGGGCGGGTGGCCGCCTTGGCCACCGACCTTTCCCGATCCTGGCGGGGTTGGGAAGGGGCGGCTCCCTTTCTTGGGGGGCTTGCCCGCTACCTCATGGGAAGCGTGAAGGCCCTGGGCCTCTACGCCTACCCTGAGGGGAACGGGGTCCGTGCCGTGGTCCTGGGCCGTCTAGAGGCCCCCCTTTTCCTTAGCGGGGGAAAGGAAGTCCCCCTGGTGCCCACGGGTCCTGCGCGCTACGAGGTGCGGGTTGGGGAAGCGGGGGTGCTCTTGGACGGGAAGCGCCGCATACCCCTAGCCCCGCCCCTTCCCGGGGAGTGGGCTCCCAGGGAGGGAAAAGAGGTTCTCAGGGCCATGGCTGAGGCCTCTGGGGGAAGGCTTTTGACCCTCGAGGACCTAGGGCGGCCAGTAGCGGCCCCGCTTCCCCTGCGCCCCTACCTGCTGGCCTTGGCCTTGGCGCTTTTCCTCCTGGAGCGCTTCGGCGAGGCACGGCGGGGTTTTCCCAGATGAGGCCACCCTCTTCTCCACACCCTCCTCCTAAGGACCCAAGGTCCAGTGGGGCTAGCGGGCCTTGGGTTTCCCCGTGTGCATGGATCACACCCCGGTCTTTGGGGGACCTTCTATTCTTAAGGCATGCATTGGGATGACGAGCTGGACAAGCTAATCCGGCGGGAGATGGAACGGAAGCGCTGGGAAGAGAAGCCTTTGCACGACCGCATCACCCAGTTGGAAGCGGCCCTTTTTGACGCCCAGCAGGAAATCCGGCATCTTTGGAAGGAAAAGTGGGAGTGCTATGAGCGTACCCAGGCGGTGGCGTTGGGGCAGGTGTTTCCGGGTCCTGAGCTTGCGGCTTTGAAGAAGGTCCTGGAAGAGGCCTGGCTGGAACTGGTCCTGATGGCCTCACCAAAGGCCCAAGCCCTTTCCCAAATCATCCAGCTTTTGGAGCGCTATTTTCCTGACCAAAACCCCCGGTGATCTGCACCAAAACCGCCTCCCCCCGCACGGTTACCTCCCCGTTGGCGTAGAGCTCGGTTTCCACCACCACCTTCTTCCCCTTAATCTCCTTGGCCCGGCCCAGAAGGAGCAGCTCGGGTCCCAAGGGGGTGGGCTTCAGGTAGTCCACCTTGAGGCTGGCGGTGACGAAGCGCAGGGGATGGGTTTCCAAATCCAAGCCCTCCGCATGGGCCTTGGCGGCTGCGGCGGTGGCGGTGGAGTGGCAGTCCACCAGGGAGGCGAGAAGCCCCCCGTAGACGAACCCGGGGATGGCGGTGTGGTGGGGGCTGGGGGTGAAACGGGTTTCGCTCTGGCCCTCCTCCGCCTTCCAGTAGGTCTTGAGGTGGAGGCCCATGGGGTTCAGGTAGCCGCACCCGTAGCAGTGGGCCCACTCCGGTGGGTAGTAGAGCTGGATGGCCTTCATGCTAAGCCCTGGGCCTGCCAGCGCTCCGGCACCGCCCGCCTTAGGAAGTCCACGATCTCCTGGGTGCTGGTCCCGGGGCCGAACACCGCTGCCACCCCTAGCTCCTTCAGCTTGGGCACGTCCTCGTCGGGGATGATTCCTCCCCCGAAGAGGAGGATGTCTGAGGCCCCTTGCTCCTCGAGGAGCCTTTTCACCTCCCGGAAGTAGTGCATGTGCGCCCCCGAGAGGATGGATAACCCTATGGCGTCCACGTCCTCCTGAATGGCCGCGGAGACGATCATCTCCGGGGTTTGCCTGAGCCCAGTGTAGATCACCTCCATGCCCGCATCCCTTAGGGCCCGGGCCACCACCTTGGCCCCCCGGTCGTGGCCGTCCAGCCCGGGCTTGGCGATGAGCACCCGTATGCGCCGGTCCATAACCCCATCCTAAACGTAGGCTGGCTCCTGGTAGGTGCCGTACACTTCCCGCAAGACGTCCATCATCTCCCCCAGGGTGCAGTAGGCTAGGGCGCACTCCACGAAGTGGGGCATGGTGTTCTGGCCCTCCACCGCTGCCCTCCTTAGGCCCGCAAGGGCCTCCTCCACCCGCTTGGGGTCCCGCTCCCGGCGCACCCGGGCCAGGCGCTCTGCCTGGACCCGCTCCACCTCGGGGTCCACCAGCTGGATGGGGACCTTGAGGGGGATCTCGTCGGTGAAGGCGTTCACCCCCACGATGATCCTCTCCTTGCGCTCCACCTCCTGCTGGTAGCGGTAGCTGGCCTCGGCCAGCTCCCGGAGGAAGTAGCCCTCCTCGATGGCCCGCACCACGCCCCCCATGCGCCGGATCTCCTCGATGATGGCCATGGCCTGGCGCTCCATCTCGTCGGTGAGCCACTCCACGTAGTAGCTTCCCGCCAGGGGGTCGATGGTGTGGGTGACCCCACTTTCGTAGGCGATGATCTGCTGGGTTCTGAGGGCGATGGTGGCAGACTCCTCCGTGGGCAGGGCCAGGGCCTCGTCGTAGGCATCGGTGTGGAGGCTGTTGGTGCCCCCAAGGACGGCGGCCAGGGCCTGGATGGCCACCCGGGCGATGTTGTTGAGGGGCTGCTGGGCGGTGAGGGAGACCCCGGCGGTCTGGGCATGGGTGCGAAGCATCCAGCTCTGGGGGTTCTTGGCCCCGTAGCGGTGGCGCATCTCCTTGGCCCAGATGCGCCGGGCGGCGCGGAATTTGGCGATCTCCTCAAAGAAGTCGTTGTGGACATCGAAGAAGAAGCTGATCCTGGGGGCGAACTCGTCGATGTCCAGGCCCCGCTTGAGGGCGGCCTCCACGTACTCAAACCCGTCCGCCAGGGTCCAGGCCAGCTCCTGCACAGCGGTGGAACCGGCCTCCCGGATGTGGTAGCCGGAGACGGAGATGAAGTTCCACTTGGGAACGTTTTTGGGCCCCCACTCAAAGGTGTCGATGACCAGTTTCACGCTGGGCTCAGGGGGGAAGATGAACTCCTTCTGGGCGATGAACTCCTTGAGGATGTCGTTTTGGATGGTGCCCCCCAGCTTTTTCCAGTCGTAGCCCTTTTTCTTGGCCACCGCCAGGTACATGGCCCAGATGGCGTTGGCGGGGCTGTTGATGGTCATGGAGGTGGTGACCTCCTCGAGGTTGATCCCCTCGAAGAGAACCTCCATGTCCGCCAGGCTGGAGACCGCCACCCCGCACTTACCCACCTCCCCCTTGGAGAGGGGGTGATCGGAGTCGTAACCCATGAGGGTGGGCAGGTCAAAGGCCACGCTGAGGCCGGTCTGGCCCGCCTTTAACAGCTTCTTGAAGCGCTCGTTGGTCTGCTCGGCGGTGCCGAAGCCCGCGAACATGCGCATGGTCCAGAGCTTGGACCGGTACATGGAGCCATAGACCCCGCGGGTGTAGGGGTACTCCCCAGGGTAGCCCCGCTTCTCCTCGTACTCCGGGTCCAGGACCCCGATGTCCTCGGGGGTGTAGAGGGGCTCTGGGGCGATGTCCGAAAGGGTGCGGTGGGCTATGGGCCTTTCGGGCATCTTCTCCAGGCTCTTCTGGTACGTTTCCCTGAGCCAGTCGTGCTTCTTGCGCATGGGCCCTCCCTTGGGCCATATTCTACGCTTTTGTGCGCCTAAGGAAAAGAGCGTTATGCCATCCCAAGCTGCCGGGGCGGGAAGCCCTGGGGGTTAGGGCCCCGGCCTACCCTTTTCGCGAGCCCCCTTTTGCAAGGGGCAGGGTGGCCAGGGCAGCGGGGAATGCCGTCCCCTGGGTCTTCCCGGAGCATTGGGCCGCGGCCTTCCTCACCCCAGGCGCTTCTTTTCGCTTTCGGGTTCCACGTGGATGGTGACGGTAAGCCCGGGGAAGCCTTCCTCCAAGACCCTTTCCAACTCGTCGCAGAGCCTGTGGGCCTCCTCCACGGTCATGGACCCCGGCACCACCAGGTGGAACTCCAAAAAGGTCCGGTGCCCTGCCTTACGGGTTTTAAGGTCGTGCACCTCGAGGGCCCTCCCCCCAAGGGCCTCGGCGATGGTCTTTCGCATCCGCCCCACCTCCTCCGCGGGAAGCCCCTCGTCCATAAGCCCTCCCACGGACTGGCGTACCAGGCGGAAGCCCATGAAAAGGATGTTCCCTGCCACCAACAGGGCCAGGAGGGGGTCCAGCACCCATAGCCCCGTGAGCCCGGCAAGCCCCACCCCGGCGAGAACCCCCGCCGAGGTGAGCACGTCGGAAAGCACGTGGTACCCGTCGGCGGTGAGGGCGGGGGAACGGAGGACCTTGCCCTTACGGATAAGGTGCCAGGCCAGGAGGCCGTTAAGGAGGGAGGCGGCGAGGCTAACCACCAGGCCCAGCCCCAGGCCCTCGAGGGGCTTGGGCTGGAGGAGGCGGGGCAGGGCTTCTTGGGCGATCAAAAGGGCCGCCACCACCACCAAAACCCCCTCCAGGACCGCGGAGAAGTACTCGGCCTTGGTGTGGCCGAAGGGATGGGTTTCGTCGGGGGGGCGGTGGGCAAAGCGTATGGCGAAAAGGGCCAGGAGGGCCGCGGCCACGTTCACCGTGGACTCGAGGGCGTCCGATAGAAGCGCCACCGAGCCCGTGAGGAGATAGGCCAAGGCCTTGAGCCCCAAGACCAAAAGGGCCACCAGGAGGCTAAGGCGGGCAGCCCTTTCCGCCACCTAGGCTTCTTCCTCCACCAGCTCCCGCTTGGGCTTGAGAAGGGGGAAGAGGAGGACGTCCCTTAGGGAGGGCTGGTCGGTGAGGATCATGGCCAGGCGGTCCAGGCCTAGGCCCAGCCCCGCCGCCGGGGGCATGCCGTACTCCAGGGCCAACAGGAAGTCCTCGTCGGGCTCGGGGGCTTCCTCATCCCCTTCCCTTCGGCGCCTGGCCTGCTCCAGGAAGCGCTCCCGTTGGTCCAGGGGATCGTTGAGCTCGGAGTAGGCGGGGGCGAGCTCCATCCCGGCCGCATAGAGGTCCCAGCGCTCCGTGAGCCCGGGTTTTTCCCGGTGCCGCTTGGCCAGGGGACTGATGGCCAAGGGGAAGTCAAAGACGAAGGTGGGGTTCTGGAGTTCCGGCTCCACGTAGATCCCGAAAAGCTTGTCCAGAAGCTTGTAGCTGGGGACCTGGGCCAGCTCGGGGTGGTGGGCGTCGGCGAAGATCCTAAGCCGTTCCAGGTCCAGGGGGTCAAAGGGGAGGCCGGCTTTTTCCTTCAGGGCTTCCACGAAGGAGATGCGCCGGAAGGGGGGGGTGAAGTCCAGCACCCGGCCCCCGTAGGGCACCTGGTAGCTGCCAAAGAGGTGGAGGACCAAGCCGGAAAGGAGTTCCTCCACCAGCCTGGCCATGTCCTGGTAGTCGGCGTAGGCCCAGTAGGCCTCCAGCATGGTGAACTCGGGGTTGTGGTTGTGGTCGATGCCCTCGTTGCGGAAGTTCCGCCCGATCTCAAAGACCTTCTCAAACCCGCCCACCAGAAGGCGCTTCAGGTAAAGCTCCAGGGAGATGCGGAGGTAGAACTCGTGGTCCAGGGCGTGGTGGTAGGTCTTGAAGGGCCTGGCCTCCGCCCCGCCGGTGGTGGCCTGGAGGATGGGGGTTTCCACCTCCAAAAACCCCCGCTCCTCAAAGAAGCGGCGGATGTAGCGCACCATGGCGGTGCGCCGGCGGAAGACCTCCCGCACCTCGGGGTTGACGATAAGGTCCAGGTAGCGCTGCCGGTAGCGCACCTCCTTGTCCTTGATCCCGTGCCACTTGTCGGGGAGGGGGTGGAGGCTTTTCACCAGGGGGGTCCAGGAGAGGACCTTCACCGTCACCTCCCCGGTCTTGGTGGTGAAGACCGTGCCCGTGGCCCCCAGGATGTCCCCCACGTCCAGCTTCTTTAGGAGCTCGTAGCCCGGGGTAAGGTCCTTTTGGAAATAGAGCTGGATCTTCCCGCTTTCGTCCAGGAGGTGGGCAAAGGTGACCTTCCCCATGCGGCGTAGGGCCACGATCCGCCCGGCCAAGGCCACTTCCCCTTCCCACTCGCTTTCCGGGGGAGCCCCCTGCTTGGAGATGAGGATCTCCTTGGCGCTATGGGTTTTGGGGAAGCGGTAGGGGTAGGGTTGAAAGCCCGCCTCCACCAGGGCTTCCAGGTTGAGCAGGCGTTGCCTCGTCTGTTCGTTCATGTTTAGCCGCGCACCGAGACCACCCGGAACTCCTTCTTGCCCTTGGGGGTCTCCAGGCTGAGCACATCCCCTTCCCTGTGGCCCAGTAGGGCTTTGCCCATGGGGGAGGCATCGGAGATCTTCATGGGGGTCTCCAGGACGCTGGCCTCGGCGGGGGAGACCACCTGCACCTCCAGGCGCTCCCCGGTGACGGGGTCTTCCAGCTCCACCACCGAGCCCAGGCCGATGACCTCGGTGGTGGCCCCCTCGATGATCACCGCCCGGGAGAGGATGTCCTCGAGGCTATCGATCCGGGCCTCAATGCGGGCCTTTTCCTGCTTGGCCGCCTCCAGCCCCGAATCGTCGTAGTCGTCGGAGGACTCCATGAGCTCCTGCAGGATGCGGGTGGCCTCCTGGAGGCGTTCCCTTTCCTGCAACAGTTGCTGCATGAGCCGCTCGTAGCCGGCCTTGGTTAGCTTCACCTCGCGCGCCATAGCTCACCTCGTAAGTCATGGAGGCCGGCCAAAGCCGACCTCCTTGGCCCCAGGGCCTCCTTCTCAGGTGAGTATACCGCGAAGGAGGATTTCCCTCAAACGCTCGGGCTCCGCGTGGCTGGCGCAGGCTGCGGTGTCCCGGCAGAGGACCAGATAGCGGAGGTGGGTCTCCCTGCCCCCCACGGGGTGGCGGAAGAAACCCAAGGCGCTTCCCGAAAGGTGGCGGCGGCAGGCCTCGCACACCTGGGGGCTTCCCAGGGTTCCCGGCAGGGGTTCCAGGGCCAGGCGGAGCTCCGGGGGCCCCTTTTCCTGGATGATCACCCGGCCTTCCTCGTCACGATAATAAAGAATCTCCCCAATGGGGAGAAGCTCTGGGGGAGTGCCTGGAAAGATCTCCAGGATCATCTCCCTTTCCTCGTGGTCCATACCTTTAGCTTAGCCCAAAGCGGGCCAGGAGGGGAGGTAGAAAGAGGTAGAGGCCCATGAGGAGGGCGAGGAAGCTGGCCAAGAGCACCGCCGCCGCCGCGGTGTCCTTAGCCCTTTTGACCAGGGGATGGAATACCGGGCTCACCAGGTCGGCCAGGGCCTCGAGGGCAGTGTTCATGAGCTCCAGGGAAAGCACCAGGGCGCTGACCAATAGCACCGGCACCGGGTTCACCTCCAGCCAGAGGGCAAGCCCCAGGGCCAGAAGGGCCAGGTAGGCCTCGAGGCGGAAGTTGCGCTGCACCCGCCAGGCGTACAAAACGCCCTCCCAGGCGTAGCCCAGGGAGCGCCAAACCCCTTTTAGAGGCTGAGGATCCTCTCTTGGACGCGGCGGAACCCCTCCCAATCCTCCTCCTGCTGGTGGTCATGGCCCAGGAGGTGCCATAGCCCATGGGCCGCCAGGACCAGCACCTCCTCCTCCAGGGAAGTCCCTCGTTCCTCCGCCTGCCTCCTTGCGGTGTCCAGGCTGATCCAGATATCCCCCAGGTGGGGGGGTATGAAGGGGTCCCCCGGCTCGTAGTGGGGAAAGGAAAGGACGTCCGTGGCCTCATCCTCTCCCCACCACTGCCGCTTGAGGATCCGGATCCTGCGGTCCCCGGTGAGGATGACCGTGACCGCCTTGTCCCCCACGCCCAGCTCCTCCATCAGGGCAATAAGGGCCCGGCGGAGCCTGGGGATGAGGCCCCGGGGGGTACGCTTATTGGCTACGATCTCCACCACGCTCGGCTTCCTCGTAGGCCTTGATGATGCGGGCCACCAGGGGATGGCGCACCACGTCGGATTCCTTGAAATACACGAAGGCGATGCCCTCAATGCCCTCGAGGATGCGGATGGCCTCCACCAGCCCCGACCTTTGGTGCTTGGGGAGGTCGATCTGGGTGATGTCCCCGGTGATGACCATCTTGGAGGAGAAGCCCATGCGGGTGAGGAACATCTTCATCTGCTCCGGGGTGGTGTTTTGGGCCTCGTCCAGGATGATGAAGGCGTCGTTGAGGGTGCGGCCCCGCATGAAGGCCAAAGGGGCCACCTCGATGATCCCGGACTGGAGGTACTGCTCAAAGCGTTCGGCGTCGATCATGTCAAAGAGGGCGTCGTAAAGGGGGCGGAGATAGGGGTCCACCTTGGCCTGGATGTCCCCCGGCAAGAACCCCAGCTTCTCCCCTGCCTCCACCGCCGGCCGGGTGAGGATGATGCGCTTAACCCTTTTGGCCCGGAGGTGGCTCACCGCCATGGCCACCGCCAAATAGGTTTTGCCGGTGCCCGCGGGGCCTACCCCAAAGGTGATGTCGTGGTGGGCGATGGCTTCCACGTACCGCCTTTGCCCAGGGGTTTTGGGCCTGAGACGCCCCGGTAGCGCGAGCTCGGTCTCCGGGCTGGTGGCCTGGTACAGACCCTCCCCTTGCAGGGCCAGGGCCACCGCCTGTTCCAGGGTGGGGGGGTCCAGCTCGGCTCCCTGCCTTAGGAGGGCCAAAAGGTCCCGTACCGCCCGGTGGGCCACCTCCACCGCCTCCCCTTCGCCCTCCAGCTCCACCTGGTTGCCCCGCATGATGAGCTTAAGCCGATCGCCGAAAGCCTCCCGCAAGAGGGAGCGGAGCTTTTTTAGGTTCCGGTCCGCCTGGCCTAAAAAGGCCAGGGTTTCCTCTGGTTTTAGGGGGATCACCAGCCTTTGGGCTTCTTCAGGATTTCGTGCCATATCACCCCTTTCAAGATGCTTTCCCTATCGGTGGTGAGGAGTTTTTTCCGCGGGGGCTTCTTTCCCTCCTCCTCCGGCGGGGATGCCTCGCGGAACCGCACCTCCAAGGGTTGCCGCTCGAGGCTGGAGGGCCGCTCTAGACTCTCCGCCTCCGGCTTCCTGGGTGGGGGAAGGGACGAGGGCGGCGGGACCTTGGGCTTGGGCTTGGCCTTGGGCTTGGGGCGGGGCGGGGGTTCGGGTACGGGCAGCTCCTCGGGAAAGCCCGGGGGGGTGGGGGGAGGCTGGCCCCGGCGGCTTAGGCCCTGCAGGGCCGGGATGACGATGAAGAAGAGGAGGAAAAGGAGACCCAGGAGGTCGTCTAGGCTCATTCCTCACCCTCGGGCTTGGCGGCCCGGCTGATGGACTCCCGCATGTCCGTGTCGGCCTCAATGTTCTTCAGGCGGTAGTAGTCCATAACCCCAAGCCTTCCCGCCCGCAAGGCCTCCGCCAGGGCCAGGGGCACCTGGGCCTGGGCCTCCACCAGCTTGGCCCGCATGGCCTCCACCAGGGCCCGGTTCTCCTGCTCCGCGGCCACCGCCATGGCCCGGCGTTCCTCCGCCTTGGCCTGGGCGATCTTCTTGTCGGCCTCCGCCTGGTCGATCTGGAGCTGGGCCCCGATGTTCTTGCCCACGTCCACATCGGCGATGTCCACGGAGAGGATCTCAAAGGCGGTGCCGGCGTCCAGGCCCTTTTCCAGCACGGTTTTGCTGATGCGATCCGGGTTTTCCAGGACCTCCTTGTGGGAGTTGGCGCTGCCGATGGTGGTCACGATGCCTTCCCCCACCCGGGCGATGATGGTCTCCTCCCCGGCCCCGCCCACCAGGCGGTCGATGTTGGCCCTCACCGTTACCCGGGCGGTGGCCAGAAGCTGGATCCCGTCCTTGGCCACCGCGGCCACCATGGGGGTCTGGATCACCTTGGGGTTCACGGAGACCCGCACCGCCTCCAGCACATCCCGTCCCGCCAGGTCGATGGCCGCCGCCCGGTCAAAGGAGAGCTTGATGCCCGCCTTGTCGGCGGCGATGAGGGCATCCACCACCCGGTCCACATTGCCCCCGGCCAGGTAGTGGGCCTCGAGGCGGTCCAGGCGGACGTCCAGCCCCGCCTTGGTGGCCTTGATGAGGGGGTAGATGATCTTGGCCGGGGGAACCCGCCTTAGGCGCATGGCCACCAGGGTGATCAAGGGTACCCTGACCCCTGCGGCCCAGGCGGAGATCCAGAGGCCTACCGGGATGAAGCTGAAGAAGAGAAAAACGAGGATGAGAACAACAAAGGCCAGAAAGAGCACACCGAGTCCTTCCATATCATTCCTCCAAGGCTTCCACCACCACCGTGGGTCCCCTGACCTCCACCACCCTTAAGGTGGTGCCCTTGGGCAGGAAACCCCGGTTGGCCACCACATCGATGCGCTTGTTGCCGAAGCGGGCCACCCCGCCGGGCCTCAGGTCGGTGAGGGCCACGCCGATGGCGCCCACCTCCACCTCGTCCCCCGTGGCGTGCTCCGCGATGGCGCTTTCCAGCACCAAGGCCCTTGCCGGCCGGGTCCTGGGCAGGAAGCGGAAGACCAAAAGAAGACCAAGGCCAAAGGCGATCACCGCGATGGCGATGACCAAGAGGGCGTTCTCCCCAAAGGTGAAGTACACGGAGGCCAGGATGGATCCCACCCCCAAGGCGCCCGCGATGCCAAACCCGGGGAAGAGGAAGGCCTCGGCCAGGAGGAGGGCTACCCCCAGAAAGAAGAGAACCAGCTCGAAGGCCCCGGAAAGCCCGGCGAGCCATCCCCCGGCGAAGTAAAGGGCCAAAAAGGCCAGGCCCAGGGCCCCCATGACCCCGAAGCCCGGGGTGAAAAGCTCGAGGAGGAGAAGGAGAAGCCCGAGGGCCAAAAGAAGCCCCGCCACGGTGGAGCTGGTGAGGAACCGGGCCACCTGCACCCTAGGGCCGGGCTCGAGCCTTTCCGTCTCCAGGCTATACCCCGCCTGCCGCAGGGCCTCGGCCAGGCTTCCCGCCTTAAAGTCCGCCACCTTGAGCTCCACCGCCTTGTCGGCGGAGAGGGTGAGGGGCTCCCCCTTGGCGGAAAGCCCGGGGATTTCCAGGCTGGGGTCCACCATGGCCTCCGCCAGCTCCACCGGCCTTCCCCGAGCCTCGGCCACCGCGCGGAACTTCCCCTTGAGGGCAGAGATGATCTTCTGGTCCGCCGCCTGGGGTTGTTGCAGGGGCAGGGCCACCACCGGGAGGGCTGCGCCGATCTCCGAGCCCGGCAGCATGGCCACCTGCCGGCAGGAAAGGGCGATTAGGGCCCCAGCGGAAAAGGCGTTTTGCACCACGGCCAGGGTGGGAAGGGGGGTTTGCAGGATCCGGTCGGAGATGCGGATGGCGGCGTCCACCCGGCCCCCCGGGGTGTCGATGAGGAAGGCCACGCCGCTTGCCCCTTCCCGCTCGGCGCGGGTTAGGGCCTGCTCCACAAAGACCGCCAAGGCGGGGTCAATCTCCCCCTGGATGGGCACGAGATAGGTCTTCCCTAGGGCCAGGGGGAGGAGGAGGCATAGGGCAAGGAGCCTTTTCACCGCCTCCATTCTATACGGCTTGGGCGGGGAGTGGGGTGGGGTATCCTGGGATTCATGCTGCGCCTGGCGGTGTTGGGCAAACCCATAGCCCATTCCCTGTCCCCGGCCATGCACCGGTACGCCTTAAGGTCCTTTGGTCTCGAGGGCAGCTACGAGGCCTTGGAGACCCCCCTCGAGGCCCTGAGGGACCGCCTGGAGGAGGTGCGCCGGGAATACCGGGGCGTGAACCTGACCATCCCCCTTAAGGAGGCGGCCTTGCCCCTCTTGGACTGGGTGGCCCCAGAGGCCCGGGCCATCGGGGCGGTGAACACGGTGCTTTCCGTGGAGGGGAGGCTCCTTGGCTTCAACACCGATGCCCCAGGGTTTTTGCGGGCCCTGGGGGCCGGGGGGATCCCCCTCGTGGGCCCCGCCTTGGTCCTGGGGGCAGGGGGTGCGGGGCGGGCGGTGGCCTGGGCCTTGAGGGGGGCGGGCCTCGAGGTCTGGATCTGGAACCGCACCTGGGAAAAGGCCAAGGCCCTGGCGGAGGAGTTTGGACTAAAGCCGGTTCCCTTGGAACGGGCCCGGGAGGCCAGGCTCCTGGTCAACGCCACCAGCGTGGGGCTTAGGGATCCGCTAGCCACCCCCTTGCCGGCCGAGCTTTTCCCCGAGGAGGGGGCGGCGGTGGATCTCGTTTACCGCCCCCTGTGGACCCGGTTTCTCAAGGAGGCCAAGGAAAGGGGCCTAGGGGTGCAGACGGGGTTAGGCATGCTGGCCTGGCAGGGGGCCTTGGCCTTCCGCATCTGGACAGGCCTTCTCCCTGACCCCAAGGGCATGGAGGAGGCGGCCCGCCAGGCCCTGGAGGGGGAGTGAATGGCCTATACCCTGGCGGCCCCGGTGGTTCACGAGGAAAACATTCAGAAGAGCCGCTTCATCGCCAAGGCGGCCCCGGTGGCCTCGGAGGAGGAAGCCTTGGCCTTTTTGCAGGCCCAGCGGGAACCCCAGGCCACCCACAACTGCTATGCGTACAAGCTGGGCAACCTCTACCGCTTCTCTGACGACGGCGAGCCCGCGGGCACAGCGGGTAAGCCCATCCTCCACGCCATTGAGGCCCAAGGGCTGGACCGGGTGGTGGTTTTGGTGGTGCGTTACTTCGGCGGGGTCAAGCTGGGAGCCGGGGGGCTTGTCCGGGCCTACGGGGGGGTGGCCGCGGAGGCCCTGCGACGGGCTCCCAAGGTGCCCTTGACGCAGTGGGAAGAGGTGCGGTTTGTGGTCCCTTTTTCCCAGGTGGGCCGGGTGCACAGGCTTTTAGCCGCCCGCTCCTGGAGGGCTTCGGAGGAGTACCTGGCGGAAGGGGTGCGGTTTTGCCTAAGGGTTCCCGCGGAGGAAAGGGAGGCCTTTTTGCAGGAGCTCAGAGACCTCACCCGGGGGCAGGCGTACGCGGAGGGCTAGGGTAGCATAAGGGCGATGCTGCCCCTCTTTGAGCCCAAGGGCCGGGTGCTTCTGGTGGACGGCCACCACCTGGCCTACCGCACCTTTTTTGCCCTAAAGGGCCTCACCACCAGCCGCGGGGAGCCGGTCCAGGCGGTGTACGGCTTTGCCAAGAGCTTGTTGAAGGCGCTAAAGGAAGACGGGGATGTGGTGATGGTGGTGTTTGACGCCAAGGCCCCCTCCTTCCGCCACCAGGCCTACGAGGCCTACAAGGCGGGGCGGGCCCCTACCCCCGAGGATTTTCCCCGGCAGCTTGCCCTCATCAAGGAACTGGTGGACCTAATGGGGCTCATGCGCCTCGAGGTGCCGGGCTTTGAGGCGGACGACGTCCTGGCCACCCTGGCCAAGAAGGCGGAGGGGGAGGGCTACGAGGTGCGCATCCTCACCGCGGACCGGGACCTCTACCAGCTTCTTTCGGACCGGATCTCCATCCTCCACCCGGAGGGGCACCTGATCACCCCGGAATGGCTTTGGGAGAGGTACGGGCTTAAGCCCTCCCAGTGGGTGGACTACCGGGCCTTGGCCGGGGACCCTTCCGACAACATCCCCGGCGTGAAGGGCATCGGGGAGAAGACTGCGGCCAAGCTGATCCGGGAGTTTGGAAGCCTGGAAAACCTGCTCCAACACCTGGACCGGGTGAAGCCTGCATCCGTGCGGGAGAAGATCCTTAGCCACATGGAGGACCTTAGGCTTTCCCTGGAGCTTTCCCGGGTGCATGCGGACCTGCCCTTGGAGGTGGACTTCACCCGGCGCCGGGAGCCAGACCGGGAGGGGCTCAGGGCCTTTCTGGAGAGGTTGGAGTTCGGAAGCCTCCTCCACGAGTTCGGCCTGTTGGAAAGCCCGGTGGCGGTGGAGGAGGCTCCCTGGCCGCCCCCAGGGGGAGCCTTCGTGGGCTACGTGCTTACCCGCCCCGAGCCCATGTGGGCAGAGCTCAGGGCCTTGGCCGCGGCCTGGGAGGGGCGGGTTTACCGGGCGGAGGAGCCCCTCGAGGCCTTGCGGGGGCTTGGGGAGGTGAGGGGGCTTTTGGCCAAGGACCTGGCGGTGCTGGCCCTGCGGGAGGGGATTGCCCTGGCCTCGGGCGATGACCCCATGCTCCTCGCCTACCTCCTGGACCCCTCCAACACGGCCCCCGAAGGGGTAGCCAGGCGCTACGGGGGAGAGTGGACCGAGGAGGCGGGGGAAAGGGCGCTCCTTGCCGAAAGGCTTTACGCCGCCCTCCGGGAGCGGCTTAAGGGGGAGGAGAGGCTTCTTTGGCTCTATGAGGAGGTGGAAAAGCCCCTTTCCCGGGTCCTGGCCCACATGGAGGCCACGGGGGTTCGGTTGGATGTGGCCTATTTGCAGGCCCTTTCCCTGGAGGTGGAGGCGGAGCTTAGGCGCCTCGAGGAGGAGGTCCACCGCCTGGCCGGGCATCCTTTCAACCTGAACTCAAGGGACCAGCTGGAAAGGGTACTCTTTGACGAGCTGGGGCTTCCCGCCATCGGCAAGACGGAGAAGACGGGCAAGCGCTCCACCAGCGCCGCGGTTTTGGAGGCGTTGAGGGAGGTCCATCCCATCGTGGACCACATCCTCCAGTACCGGGAACTGTCCAAGCTCAAGGGCACCTACATCGACCCCTTGCCCGCCCTGGTCCACCCCAAGACGGGCCGGCTGCACACCCGCTTCAACCAGACGGCCACCGCCACGGGGCGCCTGAGTAGCTCCGACCCCAACCTGCAAAACATCCCCGTGCGCACCCCCTTGGGCCAGCGCATCCGCCGCGCCTTCATCGCCGAGGAGGGGTGGACCCTGGTGGCCTTGGACTACAGCCAGATCGAGCTCAGGGTCCTGGCGCACCTTTCCGGGGACGAGAACCTGATCCGGGTCTTCCAGGAGGGGCGGGACATCCACACCCAGACGGCCAGCTGGATGTTCGGCGTGCCCCCTGAGGCCGTGGATTCCCCCATGCGCCGGGCGGCCAAGACCATCAACTTCGGCGTCCTCTACGGGATGTCCGCCCACCGGCTTTCGGGGGAGCTGGCCATCCCCTACGAGGAGGCGGTGGCCTTCATTGAGCGGTATTTCCAGAGTTACCCCAAGGTGCGCGCCTGGATTGAGAAAACCTTGGCCGAGGGGCGGGAGAGGGGTTACGTGGAAACCCTCTTTGGCCGGCGGCGCTACGTGCCTGACTTGGCCTCCCGGGTGAAGAGCATCCGGGAGGCCGCCGAGCGCATGGCCTTCAACATGCCGGTGCAGGGGACCGCCGCGGATTTGATGAAACTGGCCATGGTGAGGCTCTTCCCCAGACTTGAGGAGCTGGGGGCCAGGATGCTTTTGCAGGTGCACGACGAGCTGGTCCTCGAGGCGCCCAAGGAGAGGGCGGAGGAGGTTGCCCAGGTGGCCAAGGGGACCATGGAGGAGGTGTGGCCCCTTAAGGTGCCCTTGGAGGTGGAGGTGGGCATCGGGGAGGACTGGCTTTCCGCCAAGGCCTAAGGGGCCCAGGTGAAGGGCCTCGAGGTTCCCGGGATGGCAGACCCCCCTGAGGCCGGGGTAGGGGACCGGGTCCCCCAGCTTACGGCGCATGGTGGAGGGAAACGTCCGGCAAGGAGTCCGGATAGCCCCGGGGGGGCCTGGGGTATATTCTTGCCCATGAGGCGTTACTTCGGCACTGACGGGGTGCGAGGGGAGGCGGGCAAGCCCCCCCTGACCCCTGGGTTCGTCCTGAGGCTCGGCCAGGCGGCGGGGGCCTATTTCCGCAAGGCGAGCCCCAGGCCGGTGGTCCTCTTGGCCAAGGATACCCGGGAATCCAGCGACCTTTTGGAGGCCGCCTTGGCGGCGGGGCTTCTGAGCCAGGGGGTGAGGGTGGAGCACCTGGGGGTCCTACCCACCCCGGGGCTTGCCTACCTCACCCGGCACCTTAGGGCCAGCGCCGGGGCCATGATCTCCGCCAGCCACAACCCTTACCAGGACAACGGCATCAAGTTTTTCGGGCCCGAGGGGGAGAAGCTTCCCGACCCGGTGGAGGAGGAGGTGGAGGCCCTCTTGGAAGAGGAGCACCCCACGCGGGGCATCGGTACCGTGGGGGATTTCCGGGAGGCGGAGAGGATCTACCTGGACTTCCTCCTCTCCCACGCCCCCGACCTTTCGGGCCTGAGGATCGGCCTTGACCTGGCCCACGGGGCCACCTACCGCCTGGGGCCCAGGCTCTTTCAGCGGGCGGGGGCCGAGGTGATGGCCTTCTTCAACACCCCGGACGGCCGCAACATCAACAAGGAGTGTGGCGCCACGGATCCCAGGGCCCTTTCCCGCTTCGTGGTGGAGCTGGGCCTGGACCTGGGCATCGCCTTTGATGGGGATGGGGATCGGGTGCAGTTCATAGACCGGAAGGGACGGCTTTTTCACGGGGACCACATCCTCTACCTCGCCGCCTTGGCCTTCGGGGAAAAGGGGGTGGTGGGAACGGTGATGAGCAACATGGGCCTCGAGGTGGCCTTGAGGGAAAAGGGGCTGGCCTTCCACCGGGCGGCGGTGGGGGACCGGTACGTTTTGGAGATGCTTAAGGAAAAGGGGCTGGCCTTGGGCGGGGAACCCTCGGGGCACGTGATCTTCCTCAGGCACCACACCACGGGGGATGGCCTCCTCACCGCCCTCCTCGCCCTGAAGGCCCTAAGGGCCCTAGGGGGGGATCTGGCGGATTGGTACGAGGCATTGCCCATGTACCCCCAGGTGCTTTTGAACGTGCGGGTTTCCGACAAGAATCGGATCATGGCCCATCCCAGGCTCAAGGAAGCGGTGCAGGAGGCGCAGGAAAGGCTTGGGGGCTTGGGCCGGGTGAACGTGCGCCCCTCGGGGACCGAGCCCGTGGTGCGGGTCATGGTGGAGGCCAAGGAGGGGGCGGAGGAGGTGGCGAGGGAGCTGGCCGCCTTGGTCTTACGCCTGGATGGGGAGTAAGCTTTAGGTGGTGAGTTACGGAAGGGCCCACCTGGAGGAGCGCCTTAGGCGGGCGCTGGCCGAGGCCATCGGTGGCCTGGAGGACCCCAGGCTTTTCCTCCTCACCGTGGAGGCGGTCCGCCTTTCCCCCGATGGCCGGGTGCTCACGGTGTACGTGGAGGCCTTTGCCGAGGAGGAAAAGGCCCTCGTGGCCTTAGGCCACGCCGAGGGAAGGCTCCTTTCCGAGATCGCCCGCAGGGTGCGGCTGCGCCACCTGCCCCGTCTGGAGTTCGTGCCGTGGAGAGCGAGACCCGCATAAAGGTGCGCTACGCGGAGACCGACCAGATGGGGGTGGTCCACCACTCCGTGTATGCGGTGTACCTGGAGGCGGCCCGGGTGGAGTTTTTGGAGAGGGCGGGCCTACCCTATCACCGGGTGGAGGCCCGGGGGGTGTTCTTCCCCGTGGTGGAGCTGGGCCTGACCTTCCGTGCCCCTGCCCGCTTTGGGGAGGAGGTCTTGGTGCGGACCCGCCTGGCCCACCTTTCCCGGCGGGACCTTCTCTTCCGCTACCGGGTGGAGCGGGAGGGCGTGCTGTTGGCCGAGGGTTTTACCCGCCACCTTTGCCAGGTGGGGGAGAGGGCCGGGCGCATCCCCGAGGACATCTACCAAACCTTGAGTATGCTACACTTAGGGTAGCATTGTGGGCATGAGCCACGACCCCTTCACGCTTTTTGAGCGGCACATCAATCCCGGCTTGGCAGGGTTGTTGCGCTTCACCGGTTTGGACCGGGTAGAGTCCCATGCGGAAGGCCCTTACGTCTGGGACACCACGGGCAAGCGCTACCTGGACTTTTTGGGCCTGTACGGCACCTTGAACCTGGGCCACCGCCACCCCAAGGTGCTGGCGGCGGTTAGGGCCCAGCTTGAGCGCATGCCCATGTCCGTGCGGGTCCTGGTTTCCGAGCCCACGGCGAGGCTTGCGGCGAAACTGGCGGAGATCACCCCCGAAGGCCTGGAAATGGTCTTCTTCGGCAACTCCGGGGCGGAGGCGGTGGAGGCCGCCATCAAGCTGGCGCGGGCCTACACGGGCAAGCCGGGCATCGTCACCACCCATGGGGGGTTCCACGGCAAGACCATGGGGGCCCTTTCCCTTACCCCCAAGCCCGAGTATCAGGATCCGGCCAAGCCCCTTCTCCCCGGGGTGAAGGCGGTGCCCTATGGGGACCTCGAGGCCCTGGAGGCCGCCATAGACGGGGAGACCGCCGCGGTGATCGTGGAGCCCATCCAGGGGGAAGGGGGGATCCGGGTGCCCCCGCAGGGCTACCTGAAGGGGGTGCGGGAGCTTACGCGGGCAAGGGGCGTCCTCATGATCGCCGACGAGGTGCAGACCGGCCTGGGGCGCACGGGGAGGCTCTTTGGGGTGGACTGGGAGGGGGTGGCCCCCGACCTCATGACCCTGGCCAAGGCCTTAGGGGGCGGGGTGATGCCCATTGGGGCCTGCGTGGGCCGGAGGGAGATCTTTGAGATCTTCCGGCAAAACCCCCTCTTCCACTCCTCCACCTTTGGGGGTAACCCCCTGGCGGCGGCGGCGGCCTTGGCGGCCATAGAGGTCACCCTGGAGGAGAACCTGCCGCAAAGGGCCCTGGAGATGGGGGAGTACCTGATGGCGGGGCTCAAGGGGCTTAAGGCCCAGTATCCTCACCTCATGGCGGACGTGCGGGGCCGGGGTCTCATGCTGGGTGTGGAGTTCGCCGATGCGGACATCGGCGCCTTGGTGGTGGCGGAGCTGGCGGAGAGGGGAGTGATCACCGCCTTTGGGCTCAATAACCCCAAGGTGGTGCGCCTCGAGCCCCCCCTCATCATCGGCAAGGAGCACGTGGACGAGGCCCTTTCGGCCTTCTCGGAGAGCCTTAAGGCCACGGAGAAGGCCCTGGAAGGCCTCTTGGGTTAGAATGCGGGAAACCTTACTGGAGTTTTTCAAAAGGACCGGCAAGCCCCACCGCCTGGAGGAGATCCTAAGGCGCTTTGGGCTGGAAAAGCGGGAGGCCAAGGCCTACCTTAAGGCCCTGGTGCGGGAAGGGCTGTTGGAGAAGAGGGGAAGCCAGTACTTCCTCCCCGCCCGGGTGCAGGGGCCCATCAGCCTCCACCGGGACGGGTATGGCTTTGTGCGCCTTCCCGAAAAGGACCTTTTCATCCCGCCCGGCTACACCCAGGATGCCTGGCCCGGCGACCTGGTGGAGGCCCGCGTCATGCCCCCTGGCCGGGACGGGAAGCCCTGGGGGGTGGTGGAGCGGGTGCTAAAGCGGGCCCGGGAACGGGTGGTGGGTACCCTGGATTTCCGCAAGGGGTATGCGGTCCTCTTGCCCGATGAGCCGGGCCTGCCCGAGCTCAGGCTTCTTCCCGAGGGGCTCCACGGCCTTAAGCGGGGAAGCCGGATCGTGGCGAAGGTTCACTATGGCCGGCGCCCTTACGGGGAGTTTTTGGAGTACCTGGGGGAGGGGGACGCCCCGGAGACGGAAACCGAGGCGGTGATCGCCAAGTACGGCCTAAGGGCCGAGTTTCCCCAGGAGGTGCTAAGGGAGGCGGAGGCCATTCCCCTGGAGATCCCCGAGGCAGAGCTTAGGAGGCGGCAGGACTTCCGGGGCCTCCGGGTCTTCACCATCGACGGGGTGGACGCCAAGGACTTTGACGACGCCATCCACGTGGAGCGCCTTTCCAAGGGGTACCGCGTCGGGGTGCACATCGCCGACGTGTCCCACTACGTCAAGGAGGGTAGCGCCCTGGACCAGGAGGCCTTCCTAAGGGGCACCAGCGTCTACCTGCCGGGGCGGGTCCTGCCCATGCTCCCCGAGAGGCTTTCCAACGGGGTGTGCTCCCTGAGGCCCCATGAGGACCGGCTGGTCCTCTCCGTGCTGGTGGAGCTGGACGAGGACCTTAGGGTGAGGCGGGTGCGCTTTGCCGAGGGGGTTATCCGCAGCGTGGCCCGGATGACCTACACGGAGGTGGAGGCCTTCGCCGAGGGCTTCGGACTGCCCGAGGAGCACGCCTTTTTGGCGGAGGATCTAAGCCTTCTCCTGGACCTTACCCAAAGGCTCAGGCAAAGGCGCCTCGAGGCGGGGTCCCTGGACTTCTCCTTCCCCGAGGTGAAGGTGGAGGTGGAGGAGGGCACCCTCCACCTCATCCCCCAGGAGGAGGCTAAGGCGCGTAGCCTTATCGAGGAGCTCATGCTCCTGGCCAATCGGGTGGTGGCCGAGCACCTGGTGAACAAGGGGCTTCCCGGGCTTTTCCGGGTGCACGAGGAGCCCCTGGAGGAGGCCTACGGAAAGCTCCGCCTGGCCTTGGCCCGGCTGGGGTATACCCTGCCGGAGAAGCTCTCCTCCAAGGCCTTGCAACGGGTCCTCCTCGAGGCCAAGGGCCGCCCCGAGGAGCCCGTGGTGGCCAACCTGGTCCTGCGCTCCTTGCGCCTGGCCCGGTACGCTGCCGAGAACCTGGGGCATTTCGGCCTGGCCATGGAGCACTACCTGCACTTCACGAGCCCCATCCGCCGCTATCCGGATCTGGTGGTGCACCGGGTGCTAAAGGCCATCCTTCGGCGCACCCTCACCCCGGCCAAAAAGGCCCGCTGGCTGGAAACCTTCCCCGCCATGGCCGAGCACGCCTCGGAGATGGAGAGGAAGGCGGAGGCGGCGGAGCGGGAGCTCACCAAGTACTACATGGCCAAGTGGGCGGAGCTCCACCTGGGGGAGCGTTTCCTGGGCAAGGTGACCGGGGTGGCCAGCTTTGGCGCCTTTGTCACGCTGAAAAACGGGGTGGAGGGTCTGGTGCGCCTCGAGGCCCTGGGCCCTTACAGCTACAGCGAGGAGGCCCTGGCCCTTTTGGGTCCCAAGGGCAAGAGGATCCGCCTGGGGGACGAGATGGAGGTGGTGATCGCCGCCGCCAACCCCAGGCTTCGGCAGATCGACCTCCTGCCCTACCGGGAGGGGGAAAAGAGGGAATCTTCCAGGGGGAAAACCCTGGTGAAGAAGGCAAAGGAGGTAGAAATGCGCAAGGTGGTAGGACCGCCTACGGATAAAAGCCGCGACAGCCGGCCTGAAAGGGCCACGGTGAACACCGTGTACTTCGGCGAGTGGGCTCCCAGGGAGGAGAAGGCCGGGGTGCACCGCCCGGTGAAGACCAGGGCCAAGAGGCGGCGCAGGCGCCGCTGACACCACCCCGCCTTGGCGAGGCCAGGACGGGAGCCCTGGGGGATCCCTGGGCCAGGCCTTGCCCTCCCCCCGCGGTATGGGGGGAAGGGGGCAAGCCCCACTAGGCGGGAGGGGCGGGGAAGACCAGGGTGCCGGCCCCCACGGCGGAGAGGGTGGGGGCCTCGAGGTCCAGGCGGTAGGCCAGGACCTGGCCCCGCTGGGCGGTGAGGAGGGGGGCTAGGCTTTTCACCACCTCCACGGCGTCCACGCGGGTGGGATTTCCCCCCAGGAAGGCCAGGGCGGCCTCCGGCTCTCCCTGGGCGAGCCTTTCCAAAAAGCCCAGGTCCCGCCTCCGGGCCTCCTCCGCCAGGGAGCGGGAAAGGGGTTGGTCGCCGAAGCGGGGCCCCACGTGGGAGAGGTCCACCGCCAGGACCAGAAGGCCGGGATGGTCCTTAAGGACCACCCTCAGGGCCTCCCCCAGCTCGAGGCTCCCGCGGCCCACCAGGAGGGGGAGGAGCTTAGCCTGGGGAAAGGCTCCCTTGAGGAAGAAAAGGGGTAGCTCCAGGCTGTGCTCCTCCCGGAAGGCCAGGGGGGTGTTGAAGAGCTCGTAGGGCAGGAGGGCGTCCAGGGCCTGCAGGGCGGCAAGGTCGGGCTCCGCGGGGCCAAAGGGAGTTTGGAAGGGAACGGGGAGGGCGGCGGCCTTCTCCCTCAGGGGCCGGTGGGCCACCCCCACCAGGTAGACCCGCTCGGGTTCCGGTATGCCCTCCAAGGCTGCCAGGGCGGCTCCGTAGGCCTCGGGCACCCGGCTCGGCTCCAGATGGGGAAGCAGGAGGATGGAGGGGTCCCCTTGGGGCCTTGGCCCCGGGAAGCTGGCCCGGAAGGCCTGGAGGAAGGCCCGGGCCTCCCGTTCCCCTTGGGGGTAGGAAAGCCCTGCCAGGCGCATGGGGCGCTCCTTTTTCAGCTTGTCCTCTTCCTCCTTAAGCCGCCTCTCCACCTCCTCGGTAAGGAGCAGTCCGGCCTCCTCCAGGGCCTTGACCAGCTCCTCCAGCTCCTTCTTAGGTACCAGCACCCCGTGGGTTTTGAATACCTCCTCCTGCACTTCCTCCAGGGTGCGTCCCTCCAGGAGGGAGAGGAGGAAAAGCCCTCCTTCCGTAAGGGCCAGGGGTTTGGGGAAGACCCCGTAGGGGTCGGAAACCAGGAACCCCCCCTCAATAGGGGTGATCTGGGGTTCCCGCAGGCGTATCCGCTCCATGGCCCTTCCAATATAGGAGAAAGGCCTTGGCCTCTTCTGGGGTCGTAACCCTTCCCTCCACCTGGGCCAAGAGGAGGGCTTCCAGGGCCTTCCCCACCAGGGGGCCGGGCCTTAGGGAAAGGAGGGCCATCACCTCCTCCCCGGAAAGGAGGGGACGGGTGGGCAGGGGCTGGGATAAGGCCTTTTGGTAGGCTTCCAAGACCCCCCAGGCCTCCTCCTCCACCCCCCTTGTGCCCAGGCGGTCTGCGGCCATGAGGTAAACCAGGTGGGGCAGAAGGTCCTTTCGGCGGAAGAGAAAGCGCCGGAGGGCTTTGGCCTCGTCTGGTAACCGGTCCATGTGGCGACGCACCAAAGCCTCCACCTTTTCCACGGCCTCCTTGGGAAAACGGAGCCAAAGGAGGGCAGCCTTGGCCATCTCCGCCCCCACCTCCGCATGCCCCAGGAAGCGGAAGCGGCCCACCTGGGGGTCAAAGCGGCGGGTTAAGGGCTTGCCCACGTCGTGGTACAGGGCGGCCAGCCGGGCCTCCAAGGGGGCCTCGGGCCAAAGCCAGACCAGGTGGAGGACCACGGAGAGGGTGTGCTGCCAGCCATCCAGATGATGGACGCCCCCCTGCTTAAGGCCCACCAGGGGGCGGAGCTCGGGGAGGTAGAGGTCCAAAAGGCCCGTGCGCTCCAAAAGATGAAGGCCCCAGGTTGCCCTTGGGGAAAGGAGGAGTCGGATCAGTTCCTCCTTCACCCGCTCCCGGGCGGGAAGGGCCTCGAGGTGGTCCTGGAGGAAGCGGGCATGGCGGGAAAGGGCTTTTCGGGTTTCCCCGGGCAGGCCAAGGCCCAGGCTGGCGGCCAGGCGCACCGCGCGGAGGCTTCGCAGGTGGTCCTGGTAGAAATTGGCCTCCCGTACGGGAACCAGCACCCTCTTGGAGAGATCCCCTCCCGCCCCTGGGATACCAAGGATGCGGTTTTGCCTCCAGATAAGCGCATTTAGGCGGAAGTCCCGCTTGAGGAGGTCCTCCTCCAGGCTGCCCTCTAAGGGGGAGAAGTCCAGGACAAGGCCACCCGCCACCAGGCGGTACTGGCCCCGTTCCTCGTCCAAGGGGAAAAGGGTGCCCCCCAGGTGGTTTTGGGCATCCTCTGCCGCCTTCCTCGGGTCCTCTGCCACGAAGTCCAGGTCCTGGGGCCTCCTTCCCAGAAGGAGGTCCCTTAGGACACCCCCCACGGGGATGGCCCCCTTGGGGGTATAAAAGGGGAAGTCCCTATGGGCGATAGGGCGAAGCACCCCATCATTATCGGCATTACCGGGAACATCGGAAGCGGCAAGAGCACGGTGGCCGCCCTCCTCAGGTCCTGGGGCTACCCGGTCCTGGACCTGGACGAGCTGGCCGCAAGGGCCAGGGAGAACAAGAAGGCGGAGCTTAAGCGGCTTTTCCCCGAGGCCTTTGCCGGCGAGGAACTGGACCGCAGGGTGCTGGCCCAGCTGGTCTTTTCCCACCCGGAAAGGCTAAGGGCCCTCGAGGACCTCCTCCACCCCGAGGTGCGGAGGCTGTTGGCCGAGGAGTTGGGCAGGATCCAGGCCCCCCTGGTTTTCCTGGAAATCCCCCTTCTTTTTGAGAAGGGTTGGGAAGCCCGTCTGGATGGGACCCTTTTGGTGGCGGCCCCTGTGGAGGAGCGGGTGAGGCGGGTGGTGGCGCGCTCCGGGCTTTCGCCGGAGGAGGTCCTGGCCCGGGAAAGGGCCCAGATGCCCGAGGAGGAGAAGAGGAGGCGGGCCACCTGGGTTTTGGAGAACCGGGGAGGGGTTGAGGAGCTGGAAGAGGGGTTAAGGGGGGTTTTGTCCCGGATCAAGGAGCGCTTTGGGCTAAGCTAGGGGGCATGAGGGTGGCCTTGGTATCGGGGGCGAGCCGGGGCATCGGGGAGGCCATCGCCCGGCTTCTCCACGCCAAAGGGTACCGGGTGGGCCTTTTTGCCCGGGATGGAGGTAGGCTTGGGGCCTTGGCCTCGGAGCTAGGGGAGGGGGCCATGGCCTTGCCTGGGGACGTGCGCTCCTTTGGGGACTGGCAGAGGGCGGTGGCAGGCCTCGTGGAGGCTTACGGCCGGCTGGACCTCCTGGTCAACAACGCCGGGATCGGCGTGATGAGGCCCGTGGCCGAGCTCAGCGAGGAGGAGTTCCGCCAGGTTTTGGAGGTGAACCTGGTGGGGCCCTTTTTGGGCCTCAAGGCGGCTTTGCCTGCCCTCTTGGCCTCGAGGGGGGTGGTGGTGAACATCGCCAGCCTGGCGGGTAAGAACGCCTTTAAGGGCGGGGCCGCCTACAACGCCAGCAAGTTTGGGTTCTTGGGCCTCATGGGGGCGGCCATGCTGGAACTTCGGGAAGCTGGGGTGCGGGTGGTGAATATCCTGCCCGGCTCGGTGGATACGGGTTTTGCCGGCAATACCCCGGGAGCATCCTGGAAGCTTTCCCCAGAGGATGTGGCCCAGGCGGTGCTCTTTGCGGCGGAGATGCCGGAGAGGGCCTTGGTGAGCGAGATGGAGCTCCGCCCCACCCATACCGCTCCCCGGGTGGATTAAGCTACGGCTATGGCCTTGCCCAAGAGGCTTCAGGAAGCCCTGGACCTGATTCGGGCCATGCCCAAGGAGCTTAAGGCCCAGGTGCTTCTGGAGTATGCCAGAAAGGTGCCCACCCCGCCCCCTGGGGTGGAGCTGGAACGGGTGCATGAATGCCAGACCCCCTTCTTCCTGAGGGCGGAGGTGGAGGAAGGCAGGGTTAGGCTTTACTTCCTCGTCCCCCATGAAGCCCCCACGGTAAAGGCCTTTGCCGGGCTTCTCAAGGAGGGCCTCGAGGGCGAGCCCCCAGAGGCGGTGCTTTCCGTGCCCCCCACCTTCTACCAGGGGGCGGGGCTAGAGGAACTCCTCACCCCCTTGCGCCTAAGGGGCCTCGAGGCGGCCCTCCTGCGGCTCCAAGCCCAGGTGCAAAGGGCCCTTTCCTAGCCCATGTTCCTAGCGCTTTTCCTTGGGTACTTCCTGGGTAGCTTGCCCATCGCCTACTGGTTTGGAGCCCTGCGGGGAAGGGATCTCCTGCGGGAGGGGTCGGGCAACCCAGGAGCCCTGAACGCTTACCGGGTGCTGGGTCCCGTGCCGGGTTTCCTGGTTCTCCTTCTGGACCTCTTCAAGGGGATCCTGGCCGTGGCCCTGGGAGAGGGGGTGGCGGGAAGCCCTCTGGGCGGCCTTGCCGGGGGCGTGGGGGCGGTGTGGGGGCATGCCTTCTCCCCCTGGCTCCTCCTCAAGGGGGGAAAGGGCCTGGCCGCGGGGGCCGGGGTGCTCCTTGCCGTGGACCCCCGGCTTCTCCTCCTTTCCCTCCTGCTTTTCGCCATGCTTTTTGCCCTTTTCCGAAGGCCCTACCGGGTGGCCCTGGCCGTGGCCCTGGCCCAGCCCTTCCTGGCCAGCGTTCTGCACCCGGTTCCCCCTTACCTCCTTTTCGGGTTAGGGCTCGGTCTTCCCGTGGCTTTACGCCACCTCAAGGACTGGCAACGGTAGTCAGTAGGGGAGGGGCCAGGTGCGGAAGTAGTTGCGGATTCTTCCCCAAAGACCCACCAATCCCAGGGGTTCCAGGATCAAAAAGGCCAGGATGAGAAGGCCAAAGACCACGTTGCGCCAGGCCGCCAGGGTGGCGGCGTACTGGGGGCCCAGGGACCCCACCAGGCTGTTTAAGACCTCGGGGATGAGGAGGACGAAGAAGGCCCCCAATACCGCCCCCAGCACCGTGCCCGCCCCGCCCACGATGACCATGGCCAGGTACTGGATGCTCACCGTGAGGGGGAAGTACTCGGGGGTCACCGCCTTGTAAAGCTGGGCCAGAAGTCCCCCGGCCACCCCGGCGTAGAAGGCGGAGAGGGCGAAGGCCAGAAGCTTTACCCGCACCAGGTCTACCCCCGCCACCCGGGCGGAGAGGTCGTTGTCCCGCACGGCCATGAAGGCCCGGCCCGCCCGGGTCATGAGGAGGCGCTTGCCGTAGAAGAAGAGGGGTAGGGCGAAGAGGAGCACCAGGTACCAAAGCCTCCCAGGGGTGTCCAGGGTTAAGCCGAAAAGCTCCGCAGGGGGGAGGGTCCGCCCCCGGATGCCCCCCGTCACCCCTTCCCAGTTTTTGAAGACATAATCCGCCAGGAACTGGAAGGCCAGGGTGGCGATGGCCAGGTACACCCCCTTGATGCGCAAGGAGGGGAGGCCCAGCACGAGGCCCAAGAGGGCGGCGATGCCTCCCCCAAGGAGGATGCCCAAGGGAGCCAAGGGGCCGTGGAGGTGGCTTGCGGCGTAGGCTCCCACCCCCATAAAGGCGGCGTGGCCCAAGGAGATCTGCCCCGCACCCCCCACCAGGAGGTGGAGGCCCAGGGCGCTTAAGGCCCCGATGGCCACTAGGGTGGTCACGTACATGGGATAGGGGGGGAGGAGGAGGGGAAGAAGAAGGAGGAGGACCAGGAAAACCCCGAGGGCCAAACGCCCAAGGGGCGTGCTGGCGTAGGCCTCGTCCTGCCGGTAGGTTTCCCGCACCGCACGGGCAAAGCGGCGGCTAAAGGCGTCGGTGAGCCCTTTGGCGAGGTGGAACATCCTAGACCTCCTGCACCTCCAAGGTGGCCTCGAGCCTCCCCTCCCCCTCCAGGTAGCGGATGGGAAGCACCACCTCCACCCGTCCCCCCTCCCCGTAGAGGGCCTGGATCACCGGGCCGTAGCGGGCTTCCACCACCTGGCGGCGCACCTTGCGGGTGCGGGTGATCTCCTCGTCGTCGGGGTGGAGTTCCTTGGGGAGGATGGCGAAGCGCTGGATCTTGAGCCGTTCGGGAAGGGTTTTGTTCACCATGCGGATTTCCTCGGCGATCAGGGCCTTGACCTCCGGTCTTTCCGTGAGGGACAGGTAAGTGGTAAAGGGGATCCCCCGCTTCCTGGCCCAGTTCTGCACGTTTTCCGGATCCAGCTCGATGAGGGCGGTGACAAAGGGTCTCCCGTGCCCCAGCACCACGGCCTCGCGGACATAGGGGGAGTATTTAAGACGGTTTTCCAGAAATTGCGGAGCAAAGCGGGTTCCGTCCGTAAGGGCACCCACCTCCTTCACCCGGCCCAGGATCACCAGATGCCCCCGCTCGTCAAAGAAGCCCGCATCCCCTGTGCGGAAGAAGCCGTCTTCGGTGAAGGTCTCCGCGGTGGCCTTTTCCTGGCGGAAATAACCCTGGAAGACCTGGGGCCCTTTCACCAGGATCTCCCCCTCCTCGCTGATGCGCACCTCCGTGCGGGGAAGTGGGGGGCCCACGGTCTCTGGCGGGGCATCCCCGGTGGTGTGGGCGGCGGTGGTGGCGGCGGTTTCCGACTGGCCGTAGACCTGGCGGATGTCCAGGCCTAAGGCGCGGAAAAAGGTGAACACCTCTGGGCCCAAGGGGGCTCCTCCGGTGACGGCGATGCGGCAGGCGGCAAGGCCCAGCCTGGCCCTGAGGGGCCTGGCGATGAGGGGATAGAAGAGGCTCCGCTTGAGGTTGAGCCACAGGCCCACCTTTTCCCCGCGGAACTCCCGCCTCGCCCCCTCCAGGAGAGCCCCCATCCCCACCCGGTAGAAGAAGGCCTTCATGGGGTCGGCGTCTGCCATGCGGCTTTGGATGAGGCTGGCCATATCCTCCCAAAGCCTGGGCGGGGCCAGGAAGAAGTCGGGCTGGACCTCCTTAAGGTCCTCCCGGAGGGTGGTGGGGTCCTCGGGGAAGTGCACGGTGGAGCCCTCCACCAGGCCCTGCACCACGGTGAGCATCTGCTCCCCGATCCAGGGAAGGGGTAGGTAGCTGAAGACCCAGGCTCCCTTCTGGAACCCCAGGGCCTGGCCCAGGGCGAAGTGGCCAGCGAGGAGGTTCTGGTGGGAGAGCATGGCCAGCTTGCTCCTTCCCGTGGTGCCCGAGGTGGGGGCGAGGAGGGCGGTTTCCTCAGGACGGCGCTTGTTCATAGCCTCTTCCCCCACCCTGGGATCCCCAAGGGCCTGGCTAAACCGGAGCACCTTGCCCTGGAAGTGGCGGGACATCCCCGCTTCCTCCCAGACCAGGACGAAGTCCAAAAGGTGCAGGTGGGGGTAGACCTTGTCCAGTTGCTCCTCGTCGGAGACCACGATGCCCCTGGCCCCGGTGAACTCCAGGAAGTACCCCACCTCCTCGGGCATGGCGTCCGCGTAAATGCCCATGGGAAGGGCCCCCAGGGTCTGGGCAGCCAGCTCGGCTTCCACCCACTCGGGGGCGTTGTGCCCCAGGATGGCCAGGACCTCCCCTTCCCGAAGGCCCAAGGCCCAAAGCCCCCCGGCGAGGCTAAGGGTACGCTCCAAAAGCTCCTTCCAGGAGGTTTTCTGCCAGACCCCAAGCCGCTTCGCCCGCAAAGCCGGAGCATGGGGTCTTTCCTTGGCGTGGTGGTACAGGTAGGCAAGCAGCGTTCCTTCCATAGCGCCTCAAGCCTGCCCCAGGTAGGCCTCCGCCACCTTGGGATCCTGGCGCACCCCTTGCGGGGGGCCATGGTAGAGCACCTCCCCGTAGGAGAGGACCAGGACCCTATCGGAAAGCTCCAGAACCGCCCTTAGGTCGTGTTCCACCCAGAGGAGGGTTACCCCCCATTCCTCCCGGGCATCCAGGAGAAAGCGGGCCAGGTCCTGCTTCTCCTCCAGGGAAAGCCCGGCCATGGGTTCGTCCAGGAGGAGGAGCTTGGGCCTGCTGGCCAGGGCCCGGGCCACCTCCACCCGCTTCTGCAGGCCGTAGGGAAGCATCCCGGCGGGGGCGTGGCGAAAGGGGGAGAGGTGGAGGTAGTCCAAGACCTCCTCAGCCCAAGCCCTAAGCCGCCATTCCCGCTCGGCCTGGGGTAGGGCTAGGGGATAGGAGGGAAGGGCCAACTCGGCTCCCAGCTTCACGTTGTCCAAAACGCTCATGCCACGGAAGATCTCCAGGCCCTGGAAGGTGCGCCCCAGGCCCAAGCGGGCCCTTTCCTGAGGGCTTTTCCCGCGGAGGTTCTGGCCGAGAAACACCACTTCCCCCTTTTCGGGCTCGTACACCCCGGAAAGCACGTTCAAGAGGGTGGTCTTTCCGGCGCCGTTGGGGCCGATGACCGCGAAGAACTCCCCCTCGGCCACGCTGAACCCTACCCCCGCCAGGGCCTTTACCCCTTTGAAGGAAAGGTGCAGGTCCTTAACCTCCAGGATCACACCCACCGCTTCCTCCTCCGGTAACGCTTGGCCTGGCGGAAACCCACCTCTTCCTTGCCCAAGTAGAACTCCATCACGTCCTGGTCCTCTTGAGCGGTCAGGGCATCTCCCTCGAAGACCACCCGGCCCCGCTCCATGACATACACCCGGTCCACGATGGCCAGGGCGGCCCGGGCATTTTGCTCCACCAGAAGAAGGCTCAGGTTTTTCTCCCGCCTTAAGGCCTCGAGGGTGCGCATCACCTCCTCCACCAGCTTGGGGGCTAGGCCCAAGGAAGGCTCGTCCACCACCAGCACCTTGGGGCGGGTGAGGAGGGCCATGCCCAGGAGGAGCATCTGCTGTTCGCCCCCGGAAAGGTAGCCGGCCTGTTCGTGGCGCCTTTCGTAGATCCGGGGGAAGCGGGCGAAGACCTCCTCTATGCCTTCCTTAAGCTCCCGGGGAGAGAGGCGGTGGCCGGCGGCCACCAGGTTCTCCACAGGGGTCAGGTAGCGGAAGAGGGGGCGCCCCTCGAGGACCGCGGTGAGCCCAAGGCCGTTGATCCGCACGGGATCCAGGTGGGTGGCCTCCTGGCCGAAGAGGCGCACGTGCCCGTCCAGCACCCTTCCCTCAAACTTGGGAAGAAGGCCGGCCACCGCCCGCACCAAGGAGCTCTTGCCGGCACCGTTGGGCCCGAGGAGGGCCACAGCCTCCCCCTCCCTAACCTCCAGGGACACCCCATCCAGGGCCAGGATTACTCCCCGGTAGACCACCTTGAGGTTTTCCACAGAAAGGACCATGCCATTTCCCTCACGCATCTTCCCGCTTGGCCCTTAAGAGGCCTCCATCGGGGCTTACACCCTGGACATCTTGGGCGGAAGGGTATCACACCCGCTCAATCTGCCGCTCACCCAATAGGCCATAGGGTCGCACCAGAAGCACCAGGAGTACCACCACGAAGGGCAAGGCCTCGGTGAAGCCGGGGAGAACGGGTTCCAGGTAGCGCTGGGAAAGCGCCTCCAAGACCCCAAGGATAAACCCTGCCAGCAAGGCCCCGCCCACCGAGTCCATCCCGCCCAGGATGGCCACGGGAAAGACCTTGAGGCCCAGGAAGACCAGGTTGGGGCCCACCCCGCTGGCCACGGCCAGCAGGGCCCCGGCTAGGGTGGCCAGGAGGGCGGAGATGCCCCAAACCCCCGCCAGGATCCGGGCCGTGGGGATGCCCAGGGCCAGCGCAGCCACCTCCCGCTCGGAGATGGCCCGAACCAGGATCCCATACCGGCTTTTCCTAAGGAGCCAAAGGAGGCCAAGGCCCAAGGGCAGGGAAAGAAGGAGGTTCCAGACGGCGCGGGAGGGCACGAAAGCGTCTCCTAGCTGGAAACCCAGCTGGGGCAGTTCCCCCCTGAGGTACTTGAGGTCCGGCCCCCAGACTAGCTGCACCCCGCCGTCCAGGGCCGCGGCCAACCCGATGGTGGCCATGATCACCGCCACCACGTTCCGCCCCAGGAGGGGCCGCACGAAGCCCCGCTCCACCAGGAGGCCGAAGAGAAAGGCCACGGGTAGGGCGGCCAGCATGGCCAGGGGAAGGGGCAGGAAAAGGGCGAAGGTGTAGGTGAGGTAGGCCCCCACCAGCAGAAACTCGCCTATGGCGAAGTTCACCACGCTGGTGGCCCGGTAGACCAGGACGAACCCCAAGGCTAGCAGGCCGTAAAGGGCCCCGTTGGCTAGGCCGCCGATCAGATAAGGCAGGAGGTCAGACATGGGCGTGTGGGAAGGCCCCCGGGATCATGGGTAACCGGGTTAGGGTTAGGCCAGCTTGATCCAGTCGGTGATGGCGTTGAAACGCCCCTCCTTCACGCCGGCCCGGTAGAGCTTGGTGTAGGGGAGGCGGTGGTTCACAAACTGGAAGCTCCGTTGCAGGCCCAGGCCGTTATAGTCCCCTAGCCTCTCCAGGTACTCCACCACCCCGGCCCGGGTGAGCTTGCCCGCTCCCGCCGCCCGGCGCATGGCCTCGGCGATGCCCAGGACCACCGCCAGGCTCCCCATGTAGTAGGTGGGGCGGTAGGAGATGTCCCGGCCCTTCCTCTGGCGGAATTTCCGCATCTCGTCCACCGCGGGCACCAGGGTGTCGTACCAGTAGGCGTTGTGGTAGGTGACGGTGAAACCCTCGGCAGCAGGGCCTGCCCGCTGGATAAGGGCCAGCTCCGCCGAGTAATAGGTACCCATGAACTGGGCCCTTAGGCCCTGCTCCCGCGCGGTGCGGAGGATCAGGGGTTCGACGGAAAGGGCATAGCCCTGAAGGATCACGAAGTCAGGGTTGGCTCGGCGCAGGTTAAGGACCACGGGGGTGGCGTCGGTGAAGGCCGGGGGCGTCACCTCCTCGTGGACCACCTCCATCCCCATGGCCTTGGCCCTTTCCTTGGCGTAGGGGATGGGATCGCGGCCGAACTCGGTGTTGGAGTAGACCAAGGCGATCTTGGCCCGGCCCTTTTGCAGGCGGATCTGCCTGAGGAGGGCCTCCATCATGTCGTTGTAGGTGGGGCCAAAGACGAAGATGGTGGGGTAGGTCTTGGGGTCGGCCAGTTCGCTGGCGAAGCTGGTGGCGGAGTAGGGAAGGCCCATGCGGGCAATCTCCGGCGCCAGGGCCTTGGAAAGGCCGGTGGAGTCCCCATAGACGAAGAGAAGCTCCTCAGGGCGCTCCCGGGACGCCACCCGGTTGAAGGCGGCGGTCCCCTTGGCCACATCGTAGCCGGTATCCTCCACGATGAGCTCCAGCTTGCGGCCGGCAATACCCCCCAGGACCTCGTTCACGTACTCCACCCCGTCCACGAACCCCTCCCGGCCTGCGTTGCCGGCAAAGGCAAAAGGCCCCGTGAGGGGGAGAAGGGTGGCCAGCTTCACCGGCCTGGCCTGGGCGGTGGCGAGGTAGGGCATCCCTAGGGCCGTCAACGTACCCACACCCAGCTTCCTCAAAAACTCCCTGCGTTTCATCCTGCGCCTCCTTTCGGGTTGTGCTCGGTGCAAAGATACCATGTCCCATTCCATTCGGCAAGCCCTGGGACCTTGCCCACCGCCTAAGCATTGGGAAAGGGGCCCGCCCCGCCTGAGGGATGCTGCTTTCTCTCCTTTGCCAAGCGGGTCGGGGGCTGGCCTGGTACCCCCCTTGGGCTTCCCGGCAGGGTGAGGGGCTTAGGGGGGTGGAAGGCCCCCAGGCCCTAGGATGGGATCATGCGCTGGCATGCGGTTTACCGCCGTTTTGTCCTGGGCCGCCACTACCGGTTTGCCCGTGAGGTCCTGGTGCCCCATTTCTTTGATGCCCTCACCGCCTATGCCATGGAGCTTGCCCGCCTGGGCCTTCCTCGAGCCCAAACGGCGGTGGCGGCTTTGCAGGAACTCCGCACCCTTCCTTTGCCCAGCTTTACAGGAGAGGTGGAGGATGTCTTCTTCTCCATCTACTCCCAGCTGGCCGAGCACTGGGGGGAGGAGGTGGCGGGGGCCATACGCCGGGGGTTATCCCGCAACGACCTGGACCTCACCGCCTTTCGCGCCTACCTGAGGGACCGGGCGCTGGCCTTGCTGGGGGATTTTCTCCGCCTAAGGGGGGCGGTGCTCCGGGTTGCCCAGGCCCATGCCGGGGTACCCCTGGTCCTCCGCACCCACCACCGGCCGGCCCAGCCCTCCACCTTGGACCATTACCTCCTCGGGGTGGAGGCGCTTTTAGAAAGGGACTTCCGCCGCCTGAGGCGGGCTTTGGATACCCTGGACCGTTGCCCCTTGGGGGCCAGTGCCCTGGCGGGGAACCCCTATCCCGTGGACCGGTGGCGGCTCGCCGCCCTTTTGGGCTTTTCTGGGCCGGTGGAGAACACCTTGGATGCCGTGGCCTCGGGGGATTACGCCCTGGAGCTGGCCTCGGCCCTGGCGGGACTGGGCACCTCCCTTTCCCGCTTCCTCACGGACCTTCTGGCCCTGGCGGAGCGGGGGGCCTTCGTGGTGGGGGAGGGGCTGGCCCAGGGTTCCAGCTTTATGCCGCAGAAGCGGAATCCCGTGGTGTTGGAGCACGCCCGCATCCATGCCGGCCGGCTGGTGGGCGGGATGGGTACCTTGGCTTCCTTGAACCACAACACCCCCTTCACCGACCTGAACGACCACTCCACCGGGGTACTGGAGCCCTTGACGGCCCTTTTGGAAAGCGCTGAGGCGGCTTTGGAGCTAACCCGGGTGGCCCTCGAGGAAAGCCGATTTGAGCCGGCCCTTCTCCTGGAGGAGCTTTCCCCCGAGGTCCTGGCCTCGGAGGCGGTGGACCTGTTGGTGCGCAAGGGGGTGCCCCTTGCCGAGGCTTACCGGCGGGTCCAGGGGGCCCTGCCCGGGGTGCGGCCCGAGCTCTTGGGGGTGGCGCGGGAGGAGCTCCTGGCTTGGATGAGCCTCGAGGCCTTCTTTGCCCGCCGGGAGGTCCTGGGGGGCGTGGGCCCCAAGGCCCGGGCGGAGGCCATGGCCCGGGCCAAGGACCGGCTTAAGGAGGACCGGAAGGCCCTAGCGGCCCTGCGGGCTCGGGTGCGCCTGGCCAGGCGGCTGTTGGCCAAAGGGCCTGAGGGTTTCCAGGCGGAGGAAGGCGAGAAGGCTACGGATCAGCAGGGGCAGGTAGAAGGAGAGGAGCACCAGGAAGAGCCCCAGGGCTAGGAGGTGGAGGAGCAGGCTGTGGAGGCCCTCGGCCAGGGCCCGGGTGGCCAGGGTGAAGGCCGCCAGGGGAAAGACAAAGGCCCACAGCCCTGGTTGGAACCCTAGGGGGATCCGGTGGAGGAGAAGGTTCTCCAGAAAAAGGGCCATGGCCAGGGCAAACCACCACCCGCCCAGGCCCCAAAGGGCGATCCCCAACAGGTACAGGCCCTCAAGGTCTCCTGGGAAAAGGCCCAAGGCCTTGGCGCCCTTAAAGAGGGAGAGGGGAGCGAGGATTCCCACCCCCACCGGGGCAAGGCCGATGAAAAAGCTGGGTACCAGCTCGGGGGCCGGCCGTTCATGGGCGTAGAGGCGGGCCAGGAGGTTGGCCCCCACCCAGAGGAAGAGGATGAGGCCGAGGCCTAGGAACATGAGCATCCAGTAGAACCCCTCCTTGGCCCAAGGCCCCATGAGGGGTAGGAGGGGGCCTCCCGCCAGGGGCACCACAATGGAGGACACCGGCGGGATGAACCAGGTGCCGTTGGCGGTTTCAAAGGGAAGGCGCATGCGGGTAAAGATCAGGTAGCTGAGAAGGAGGCTGGAAAGGAGGACCAAAAGCGAGCCCACGGCAAAGAGGATCAAGGCCAGCCCCCCTTGCCCCAAAACCTCGTGGGTGGCCAGGCTGAAGAGCAAAAAGGCCAGGGGGAAGGTGGCGTAGAGCTGGGAAAGAAGGGGGTGGTGGAGCTCCTCAACGACCCGGTCCCGGTGGCGGAAAAGCTTCACCAGGAAAATGCCCAAGCTTACGAGGAAGAGAAGGGCCACCACACCGTAATTCACCAGGGCCAGGCCCTCGAGGCCGAAGCGGTGCAGGGCGAGGGCCACCCCGCTTCCCCCCATGATCATGGCGAACCAGGCGGGATGGAAGAAGCGCGCGCTCATACCCCCCATCATCAGATAGGGGTGGGGGGTATGTCAACGGCTGCGGAAGTATTCCACGGTGAGCCGGATCCCCTCCTGGAAGCCCACCTCGGGCCGCCAGCCGTGGGCCATGAGCTTTAGGGGGGAGAGCACGCTTCTTTCCAGGTCGCCGGGACGCGGGGGGGCGGGGTTCACCTCTGGCCTTTGTCCGGCGGCCTCGGCCACCGCCAGGAGGACCTCCCGGGTGGTGCGCCCCTCCCCCGTTCCCACGTTGTAGATGCCTTCCAGTCCCTTTAGGGCCAGGTTGTGGGCCCGCACCACGTCGGCCACATAGATGTAGTCCCGGACGCACCCCTCGTCCCCGGGGCTCCTTCTGGCGTACAGGGTAACCGGCTCCCCCTTGAGCACCCTATCCGCAAAGATGGCCACCACCCCGGCCTCCCCGTGGGGGTCCTGCCGGGGGCCATAGACGTTGCCGTAGCGGAGGGAGACCCATTTGAGCCCATAGTTTTGCCCGTAGGCGGAGAGGTAGTGCTCAAAGGCCGCCTTGCTGGCGGCGTAGGGGCTTTTGGGCTTGGGGGGCCAGGTCTCCTCGGCCCGTTCCCCTTCCGGAACCTCCCCGTAGATGGCCCCGCCCGTGGAGGCAAAAACGATTTTTTCCGCCTGCCACTTGCGCATGGCCTCGAGGAGGTTCAGGCCGCCCAGAAGGTTCACCTCGAAGTCCAGGAGGGGGTTGTCCACGCTTACCTTCACCGAGGCCTGGGCCGCCTGGTGGGAAACGTGGGTGGGGCGGAACTCCCGGAAAACCCGTTCTAGGCCGTCCTTGTCCCTGAGGTCCACCTTGTAGAAGTAGATGCCCTTGGGGACGTTTTCCCGTCTGCCCGTGGAAAGGTTGTCCAAGACTGCCACCTCGAGGCCCTCCTGGAGAAGGCTTTCTGCGATATGGCTCCCGATAAACCCCGCTCCACCCGTCACCAGTACGCGCATACCACCTCCCGCCTGCCTGGAAGCCGCAGGCCAAAGCAGGCCCATCCTAACAGGCCTAGAGGGTAGGGCTAACCGATCTTAACCTCGGGCTCGTTGCCGGGCCGCCACTTGATGGTGCACCCCAAGGCCGGGGCCTCCTTCAAAGGGGGTTCCTCCCCCCTGAGCAAGGCTTCTATGGCCGCCTCCAGGTCGTGGCTTTGCACCTGGTCGGGGAACTTGGGATTGTCGTTCACCCGGCCGTGGTAGCGGAGGAGGCGCCTTGGGTCGAACAGGAAGACCTCGGGGGTGCGCATGGCCTTGTAGGCCTTGGCCACCTCCTGGGTTTCATCCAGGAGGTAGGGGAAGAAGATGCCGTGTTCCTTGGCGAACTCCACCATCCTCTCCGGGGCGTCGTCGGGGTAGCGCTCGTAGTCGTTGGGGTTGATGCCCACAAAGGCCACCTGGCCCCGGTACCTTTCCGCCAGGGAGACGATCTCCCGGATGGAGCCCTTCACGTAGGGGCAGTGATTGCACATGAAGATCACCGCCAAGAGGGGCTCCTGGAACTGGGAAAGCCGGTACCGTCCTCCCCTGGGGTCGGGAAGTTCGGCATCGATCAAGGGGCTTTCTAGGGGCAACTCGGGGTACTGCAGCATGGGGCCATGATACCCTAAGCACATCCCTAAGGACAATAAGCCCCTCGGGGCCTTGGTATCATGCCCCCATGCGGGGGCTTACCTCACACGAAGCGCAGGGACGCCTGGCGGAATACGGGCCCAACGCCCTGCCCGAAAAGCCCCCCGAGCCCCTTTGGCGGAAGTTCCTGCGCCAGTTTCAAAGCCCTCTCATCTACATCCTCCTCTTCGCCTTGGCGGTGGACCTGGGCCTTTGGCTTTATGAGGGGGCCCATGGGCTTCCCTTGGAGTCCTTCGCCATCCTAGCCATCCTCCTTCTCAATGCCGGGCTGGGTACCCTGCAGGAGAAGCGCTCGGAAGAGGCTCTAAGGCGCCTAAAGGCCCTGGCGGAGCCCCTGGTCTGGGTCCTAAGGGATGGGCGCTTCCAGCACCTCCCCAGCCGGGAGATCGTGCCAGGGGATGTGGTGCGCTTGGAGGCGGGGGACCGCATCCCGGCGGATGGGGTTCTCCTCGAGGCCAGCGGGGTCCTGGTGGACGAGAGCGTGCTCACCGGGGAGAGCGTCCCGGTGGAGAAAGGGGAGGGAGAGGAGGTGTTTTCCGGCACCCTTCTGGTGCGGGGTAGGGCCCTGATGGAGGTGAGCCGCACCGGCCTAAAAAGCGCCATGGGCCGCATCGCCGGGCTCCTTGCGGGGATGGAGGAGGAGAAAACCCCCCTGGAGCGGCGCCTCGAGGCCTTTGGCCACAGGGTGGCCCGCTGGGTGTTGGCCCTTGCCGTGGCCCTGGTGGTTTTGGGGTTTCTGGTGGAAGGCTTTTCCGCCAAGGTGCTCCTTTTCGCGGTGGCCCTGGCGGTGGCGGCGGTTCCCGAGGGGCTTCCGGCCGTCCTCACCCTGGCCTTGGCCCTGGGGGTGGAACGCATGGCCCGTCGCAAGGCGGTGGTGCGGCGCCTGGCGGCGGTGGAGGCCTTGGGGAGCGTCACCGTTATCGCCACGGACAAGACGGGCACCCTCACGGAAAATCGCATGGAGGTGCAGAAGGTGGTGGGGCCGGATCCCCAAAGGGCCCTTCTCGCCATGGTCCTGTGCAACGATGCCGATCTGGAAACCGGGGCCGGGGATCCCCTGGAGCTGGGTCTTTTGCGGTATGCGGCCCAGCACCTGGACGTGAGGCAGGTGCGCCAGGAATACCCCCGGCTTTCCGAAAGGCCCTTTGACAGCGCCTGGAAGTACATGCGGGTGACCACGCCCGGGGGTAGCTTCCTAAAAGGGGCTCCCGAGGCCCTAATCCCCCGCCTTGCCCTGGGCCAAGAGGAGAAGGCCTCCCTTTTAGAGGAGGCGGAGGCCCATGCGCAGAAGGGCTTCCGGGTTCTGGCCCTGGCCCATGGGGAGGGGGAGCGGGAAGAAGGCCTAAGCTTTCTGGGGTTTGTCCTTCTCCTGGATCCGCCCCGCCCGGAGGTGCCCCAGGCGGTGGCCAAGGTCTTGAAGGCGGGGGTTAGGGTGGTGATGGTCACCGGGGACCACCCGGCCACCGCCTTGGCCATCGCCCGTAGGGTGGGCATTCCCGCCGAGGTGGTGGCCACCGGAGAGGAGATAGAGGGGCTTTCCGACGAGGAGCTTCTGGAGGTGGATGTCTTCGCCCGGGTTAAGCCCGAGGATAAGCTACGCATCGTTGAGGCCTTCCAGAGAGCGGGGGAAGTGGTGGCCATGACCGGGGATGGGGTGAACGATGCCCCGGCCCTGAAGCGGGCGGACGTGGGGGTGGCCATGGGCCAGCGGGGCTCGGATGTTTCCCGGGAGGTGGCGGACCTGGTCCTTATGGACGACAATTTTGCCACCATCGTGGCCGCCATAGAGGAGGGGCGGAGCATCTACGAGAATATCCAGAAGTTCATCCGCTTCCTCTTTTCCACCAATCTCTCCGAGATCCTGGTGGTGGCCTTGGGCATGGTGTTCGCCGCCCTTCTCCATCTGCGGGACGAGGCGGGGCACCTCCTCCTTCCCCTGACCGCGGTGCAAATCCTTTGGATCAACCTGGTGACCGATGGCCTTCCCGCCCTGGCCTTGGCCTTGGACCGTAACCCCGGGGTCTTGGACCGACCGCCCAGGCCCAAGGAAAGCCCTCTTCTGGATCCGCCTTCTTGGCGGTTCATCCTGGTTACCGGAAGCATCAAGGCCCTTTTTGCCCTGGCCATCTTGGGTCTGTTGCCCGGCTGGATGGGTCAGAGGGTTTCCCTTTCGGAGGCGACGGAGGTGGCCCGCACGGCCACGTTCCACTTCATGACCCTGGGCCAGCTCTTCTTTGCCTATGCCGCCAGGCATACCCATCTCATGCCCCTGCCCAATCCCTACCTGCATGGGGCGGTGGCCCTGGGCATCCTCATCCAGCTCGGCCTGGGTACCCTGGCCCCTGGGGTCTTGGAGGCCGTTCCGGTTCCCGCGTGGATCTGGGGGCTGGTTTTGGGCATGGCGCTCCTTGCCTGGCTGTTGGCCGAAGGGGTGGACCGGTTAGTATGGCGGAAGGAGGCTCGGCGATGAAGGCCAAGGATGCCATGACCAGCCCTGCGGTGAGCGTGCTTCCGGAAACTTCCCTGGCGGAGGCGGCCCGGCTGATGTTGGGAAAGGGAATCGGGAGCGTGCTGGTGGTGGACAAGGAGGGCCGCCTGGTGGGCATAGTGACGGAAAGCGATTTCCTGAAGGAACGGGGTGTGCCCTTTTCCACCTTCCGGGCGCCCATGCTCCTGGGTCGGTTCCTGGGTGCCGACGGCTTGGAAGCGGTATTGGCGGAGGCCAGGGGTACCCGGGTGGAGGAGATCATGACGAGCCCGGTGCACGCCGTGGGGCCGGAGGAGCCTCTTTCCCGGGTTTTGGAACTGATGCTGGCCTACGATATCAACCACGTTCCCGTGGTGGACGGTGAGGGTAGACCCCAGGGCATCATCACCCGGTTTGACCTGCTCCGCCTGCTCCAGTCCCAGCTATGACCTGGCTGGCCTTCTTGGCGGTGGCGGCGGTCATCCTCCTGGCCGGCCGGCAGGTGGCCTTCTACGGGGACGTCCTGGCGGGGAAAACGGGGCTTGGCCGCACCTTCATGGGCCTTTTTCTGGTGGGCATCACCACCAGCTTGCCGGAGCTTTTCAACGTGACCAGCGCGGCCCTTCAAGGCCTCCCTGAGATCGCCGTGGGGAACCTTTTGGGAGCCAGCATGGTGAACTTCCTACTCCTCACCGTGCTGGACGCCGTCCACCCCCGCCCCCTCACCGCCCGGGCCAGCCAGGGGCATGCCTTGAGCCTGGGGCTGGCCATCCTGCTTTTGGCCGTGGCGGGGCTTGGCCTTGTGGCGGAGCGGGGGTTGGGGCGGGTGGGGGGGTTTGCCCTGGCCCTCTTTCCCCTCTATCTCTTTGCCCTCTGGCTTTCCTTTCGCTATGCCAGGCGCTTCCCCCGGGACGAGACCCTCGAGGAGGAGGCCTACGCCCATATCCCTTTGAGGCTGGCCTTCGGGCGCTACCTGCTGGGGGCGGGGGTTTTGGTGGGGGCTGCGGTGCTCCTTCCGGGTTTGGCCGAGGCCTTGGCCCGGGAAACAGGGCTTGGGCAGGCTTGGGTGGGCACCTTCCTGGTGGGCCTGGTGACCACCTTGCCCGAGGCCACGGTGACCCTGGCCGCTGCCCGCCTGGGGGCGGTGGACCTGGCCTTGGGCAACGTGTTGGGAAGCGTCATGTTCAACACCTTTCTCCTCCCCCATGCGGATTTCCTGGCCCCCGGCCCCCTCTTGGCCCAGGTGGGGGGAAGCCACCTATTGAGCCTCCTGGTCCTCCTGGGTATGGCGGGGACGGTGCTCACCGGGCTCATGTACCAAAGCCTTAGGAAGCTATGGGTCCTGGCTTACGATTCCTGGGCCATCCTGGCCCTCTACCTGCTTGCGGCCTCGCTTCCTTTGGCCCGGTAGGGCACCACCAGGACGGGCTTGGGGCTTCGGCGGACCACCTCCTGGGTCACGCTACCCAAAAGCACCGCGTCCAGCCCCGTGCGCCCGTGGGTGGCCATGACCACCAGGTCGTACTTCCCCGCCTCCTTTAGGATCACCTCCGCCGCCCGCCCCTCGAGGAGGTGGGCCTCAAACCCCACCCCAAGCTCCTCCGCCATGCGGGTGGCCCGGTCCAAGGTGGCCAGGCCCTCGTTGCGCATGTCCTCCATCAGGGCTTGGTGGTAGGGAAGGGTCTCGGGGCCCAGGAGGAGCCTGGGTCCCAAGGGCTCCAGGACGTAGAGGAAGGCCACCCGGGCCCCCAGGGCCTTGGCCAGGCGGAGCCCCTCCCTTACCCCGGCCTCCGCGGCCGGGCTTCCGTCGGTGGGAAGGAGGAGGCTTTGGTACATAGGTCACCCCTCGATCACCACGGGCAGGATCACCGGGTCGCGGCCCGTGGCCTTTTTCAAGAACTTTTTAACCGGATAGTAGATGTCGTCACGGATGCGCTCCAAGGGCTTTTTCTCCCGCACCCCGTTTTGCAGGGCCTCGAGGGCCATGCGCCTCACCTCGCCCAAGAGCCTTTCCCCGGCCTTGACGAACCCCCGGGACACCACCTCCACCACCGGGTCCTGGCCCGCCAAGGCGGTGATGACCACGATTCCCTCCTCGGCCATGTGCTGGCGGTCGGCCAGGATCTCCTCGGTGATGTCCCCCACGCCTAGGCCGTCCACATAGAGGACCCCGGAGGGCACCTGGGCCACCTTCTCAAAGGTTTCCCGGGTAAGGCGGTAAACGGCGCCGTTTTCCCCGATGAGGGTTTTTTCCGGGGGGCGGCTCATGGACTCCGCCAACCACTTGAAGTTGGTTTGGTGGCGCACCTCCCCGTGCCAGGGCATGAAGAAACGGGGGGTGGTGAGGTTCAGGATGAGCTTGAGCTCCTCCTGGGAGGCGTGGCCGGAGGCATGGACCTTGTAGGCGGGAGGGTAGAGGACGTAGGCCCCTAGGGCGTAGAGGCGGTTGATGACCCGGTTCACCGCCTCCTCGTTGCCAGGGATGGGGCTACTGGAGAGGATCACCGTGTCCCCGGGTTTGATGGCCATCTTGGCGTGGCCCTCAAAGGCCAGGCGGTGGAGGACGGACATGGGCTGCCCCTGGCTTCCCGTGGCCAGGATCAGCACCTGGTGGTCGGGGAGGTCCTTCACCTCCTCGAGGGTGTACAGGCGGTCCTTCACCTTCAGGTAGCCCAGCTCCATGGCGATGCGGCTAAAGCGCACCATGCTTCGCCCTTCCATGGCCACCTTGCGCCCGTACTTCTCCGCCGCCCAGATCACGGCCTGGATGCGGTGGATGTGGCTGGCGAAGGTGGTGACGAAGACCCTACCCGGGGCCCGGCCGATGACCCGGTCCAGCTCCTTGGCGATCTCCATTTCGCTGGGGGTGTAGCCGGGGCGTTCGGCGTTGGTGGAGTCGGCGATGAGGAGCAAGACCCCCTCGGCGCCCGCCTGGGCCACCTTGGCCAGGTGGGAAACCTTTCCGTCTATGGGGGTGGCGTCCAGCTTGAAGTCCCCGGTGTGCACGATGGTGCCGATGGGGGTGCGGATCACCAGGCCGGAGTTGTCGGGGATGGAGTGGGTCATGCGGAATAGGTCCAGGGTAAAGTACCGGCCCACGGGGATGCGGTCGTCGGGAGAGATCTCCTTGAGGTTAAAGCTCCCCGGTCTCAACCCGAACTCTTCCAGCTTCCCCTTAAGGAGGCCCAGGGTGAGCTTGGCCCCGTAGATGGGCACCTGGCTTTCCTTCCCGAAGACCATGGGCAGGATAAAGGGGAGCCCCCCGATGTGGTCCTCGTGGCCATGGGTGAGCACCCAGGCCTTGATGAGGTGCCGGTTTTCCATCAGGTAGTCCACCCGGGGGATGAGGAGGTCCACCCCGGGCATCCCCTCGTCGGGGAAGGCAAGCCCCCCATCCAGCACAAAAATCTCGTCCCGGAAGCGGAAAGCGGTGATGTTCTTGCCGATCTCCCCCATCCCCCCTAGGGGGATGATTTCCAGGTAATCCCTGGCATCCCCCGGATTTATGGGAGTGGCCTCCGATGGCCTTCTACGCCGTCTTTTTCTTGGTCTGCGTTCCTGGTTTTCCATAAACCTCCCATCTTCCCGGCTAGGCCGGGACCTTACCCTAAGGAAAACCCCCTTAGGCTAGCTGCGCCGCCTGGGGGGAATCTTGCCCTCCAGCTCGGGGCGGATCAGGTCTATCTTGCCCCTTTCGTCAATGCGGTGCACCTTGACCTTGATGACATCCCCCACCTTCAGGTGGTCCTCCACCCGCTCCACGCGTCCTGGGGCGATCTGGCTGATGTGCAAGAGGCCCTCGGTCCCGGGGAAGAGGCTGATGAAGGCACCAAAGGGGGTGATCTTGGTCACGGTGCCCTCGTAGATCTCGCCCACCTTGGCCTCCATGGTGAGCTCCTCTATGCGCTTTTTGGCCTTCTTTGCAGCCTCCATGTCGCTGGAGTAGATGCGCACCGTCCCGTCCTCTTCAATGTCCACTTCCACACCCAGCTCCTCGAGGGCCCGCACGTTCTTACCCCCAGGCCCGATGACCAAGCCGATCTTCTCCACGGGCACCTTCAGGGAGAGGATGCGGGGGGCAAAGGGCTTGAGCTCGGGGCGCGGGGCGGGAAGGACGCTTTCCATGAGGTCCAGGATCCTCATGCGGGCCTCCCGGGCCTGCATGAGGGCTTCCTTGAGCACCTCCCGGGGGAGCCCACCCACCTTGTTGTCCATCTGCAAGGCGGTGACCCCCTTCCTTGTTCCCGCCACCTTGAAGTCCATGTCCCCCAGGGCATCCTCCAACCCCAGGATGTCGGTGAGGATCACTGCCCGCTCCCCCTCCCACACCAAACCCATGGCCACCCCCGCCACCGGGGCGCGGATGGGGACGCCGGCATCCATCAGGGCCAGGCATCCCGCGCAGACCGTGGCCATGGAGCTGCTGCCGTTGGACTCCAGGACATCCCCCACCACCCGGATGGTGTAGGGGAAGGCGTCCTCGGGGGGTAGCACCGCCTTCAGGGCCCGCTTGGCCAGATTGCCGTGGCCCACCTCGCGGCGGGAAACCCCCCTCAGGCGCTTGACCTCCCCCGTGGAGAAGGGGGGAAAGTTGTAGTGCACCAGGAACTTTTCCGTCTCGTCAATCCCCAGGTCGTCGATGATCTGCTCGTCCCGGCCCGTGCCCAGGGTGACGGTGCCCAGCACCTGGGTCTCCCCCCGGGTGAAGACGGCGGAGCCGTGGGCGCGGGGGAGGACGTCCACCTCGATCCATATGGGCCGGAGGTCCTTGGGGGTGCGGCCATCCGCCCGCTTGCCCTCCTCCAGCACGAGCCGCCTGAGCTCCTTGCGCACCACCTCGTCAAAGGCGCTTTCGTAAAGGGGCTTCCTGCTCTCGTCCGGGGTGCCGTCCTCCTTCTTGGGCAAAACCTCGGCGATCAAGGCTTCGGCGAAGGCCTCGAGGGCCCGGCTCCTTTCCCCCTTGCTGGCGGTCTGGAGCACGGCGGAAAGCCCCCGTTCCACGGCTAGGCGGTAGAAGGCCTCCTTTTCCTCCTCGCTAAGGGTTTCGGGAGGCGTCCAGGCCATTTTGGGCTTGGCCAGGGCCCGGGCCATCTCCTCCTGCAGGTCCAGGATGGGCTGCATCTCCCGGTGGGCGAACTCCAGGGCCTGGACCAGGGTTTCCTCGTCCACCTCCTGGGCCCCGGCCTCCACCATGAGGATGGCCTCCCGGCTTCCCGCCACCACCAGGTCCAGGGTGCTCTCCTCCAGCTCCTGCAGGGTGGGGTTGAGGACGAACTGCCCCCCGATGAGACCCACCCGCACCGCGGCCACGGGGCCTTCCCAGGGGATGTCCGAGAGCATGAGGGCGGCGCTGGCTGCCGTGGGCCCCAGGATGTCCGGGGGGTTCTTCTGGTCGGCAGAGAGCACGGTTACGATCACCTGCACCTCGTGCCGGAACCCCTTGGGGAAGAGGGGGCGGATGGGCCTATCCGTCATGCGGGCGGAGAGGATGGCCTTTTCCCCGGGCCGCCCTTCCCGGCGCATGAAGCTTCCCGGGATCTTGCCCACGGCGTAGTGCCGCTCCTCAAACTCCACGGTGAGGGGGAGGAAGTCCGCCTCTATGGGCTCCTCGGAGGCCTGGGCGGTGGCCAGGACCACGGTGTCCCCGTAGCGCACCAGGACCGAGCCCGAGGCCTGTTTGGCGTATTTCCCTGCCTCCAACACCAGGGGGCGGCCAGCCACCTGGGTTTCGTACCTATGGGCCTGGGGGGTGTTGGGTGTGGCTTCCGGCATAGTTTCCTCAAGCGAAGGGCGGAGCCCTAAGGCCCCGCCCCCGACCTACATACCAGTTTACTTCCTCAGGCCCAGTTTCTCAACCAGGGCCTGGTAGCGCTCGGGGTCTTCCCGCTCCAGGTAGCGAAGAAGCCTACGCCTCTGCCCCACCATCATCAAAAGACCCCGGTGGGAGTGGTGGTCGTGCTTGTGGACCTTGAGGTGCTCGGAAAGCCGGTTGATGCGCAAGGTGAGCAAGGCCACCTGCACCTCGGTGCTCCCCGTATCCCCAGGGAAGCGGGCGAACTCCTCTATCACCTTCTGCTTCTCTTCCTTGCTGATGGGCATTTCTACCTCCGTCAGGGGGGAAGGCGCTTTTGGCCCCTTCCTCCTCGAGGTCCCGAAGGACCTCCTCTAGGTTAGGGCCTCCTCCTCTTTCCGTCAAGCAGGAAGAGGGTGAGGGCCAAAAGGGCCAGGCCCGCTCCCACGCCGAAGGCCAGCCCGGGCCCGTAGCTTTGCCAAAGAAAGCCAAAGATCACGCTGGCCGGTAAGAGCAGAACCCCCACCACCGTGTGGTAGAGTCCGATGGCTGTGGCCTTCGTTTCCTGGGGTATCAAGGTGGCCAGATAGGCCCGGCTGGCTCCCTCGAAGGCGGCCGAATAAAGGGCATAGAGGAGTAGCAGGGCCACACCTGCGAGGGCGGTTTTTGCCAGGGCAAAGCCTAAATACACCAGGGCGTAGAGGCCAAACCCCCATGCCACCACCCGCCTTAAGCCCACCCGGTCCGCCAGGCTACCCAGAGGGTAGGCCAAAAGAGCGTAGAGAAGGTTGTAGCCCGTGTAGGCCAGGGTCACGGCCTCCTGGGTTAGGCCCAGCTCCTTCAGGCGGAGGAGCAGAAAGGCATTAGAGGAGAGGGCCAAGGCGAAGACGCCGGAAACCAGGAGAAACCGGCGGTAGGGGACGGGAAGGGTACCCAGGTAGGTGAGGCGGAAGGGGGGTAGGGGGGTCCTGGCCCGCGGGGCCTTGGCCTCCCGGACCCAAAAGAGGGCCATAAAGGCCAGAAAAGCAGGGATAGCCGACGCCCAAAACACGCCCCGGATTCCCAGGTGGGGTAGGAGGAGAAAGGCCAAGAAGGGACCCACGGTGGCTCCCAGGGTGTCCAGGCCCCGGTGGAGGCCGTAGGCCCGGCCAAAGGCATCCTGGTCCACGCTCTCCGCCAGTAAGGCATCACGGGGTGCGGTGCGCAAGCCCTTACCGGTGCGGTCCAGGAAACGGTAAAGGAGCACATGGGCGGGGCTTTGGGCTAGGGCCAAAATGGGTCTCAGGAAGGCGGGCAACCCATATCCCAGGAGGAGTAAGGGTTTTCTTCGGCCCAACCGGTCGGAAATCCTTCCACCCACCACCTTGAAGAGGCTGGCCGTGGCCTCGGCCATGCCCTCCACCAGGCCCAGCACCCCTGCGCCCGCCCCTAGGCTGGTCAGAAAAAGGGGTAGGAGGGGATAGACCATCTCGCTGGCCACGTCCATGAGGAAGCTGACAAGGCCCAACAGGTATACCTGAAGAGGAAGCTTCATGGTCGGAAGCGGAGGTAAAGACCCAGCAGGAAGGGCTCGGGCAGAACCATCATGACCGAGAGGGGATCCAAGGGGGCAGGAGAGAGGAGGGCGGGGCCCAAAGGGGTGCTGAAGGGTAGCGGTAGCGTGCGGGTGGCGAGAAAAAGGAGGAGGAGGACCAGGGAAAGCCCCACGCCCACCTTCCAGACCAGAGGGGCAAAGGGCGGGTCTTTCTCGGGATACATCAAGCGGAGGGCCATCAGGACCAGGGCGTAGGTGACCTTTAGGGCCAAGAGGGCCAGGAAAAGCTGTCCGTAGAGGTAATACTCGCTCACCAGGCCGTACTTTACGGCCTCCAGCTCCGACACCCCTAGGGCGCTGCCGCATAGGCCTTGGCCCAGGACCCCCTCGAGGCCCAGCCCCAGAAACTGAAGGAAGAAGGGGAGGAGGGAAAGACCCGCTATCCAAGGGAGTCCGGGCGAGGGGATGAAGCCCACGCCTATAGCTTTTCCTTTTACCCAGAAAAGGTCAAGGGCCGGAAGGCCCGGCCCTTGCCTGCCCGTGTGGCCCGGCTACCAGAGGCGCATGCCGGGTACCGGGTTCAGGTTGCTGAAAAGCTGCACCAGGGTGGGCCCGTAGGCCAGCACCACCAGGATCACCGCCACCAGGAACCAGAAGCCGATGCGGTCCATGGCCTGCACCAGGGGGCGGTCCTCGGGGCCAGAGATGACCTCGGCGAAGGGCACCGGGGCCTCGGCCAGCTCTGCCCTACGCTCCCGGCCCAGGAGGACGCCAAAGAGGCCGTAGATGAAGAGGAGAAGGGCCACCAAGAGGATGATGCCCGCAAGGATGCTGAAGACCATGGGAAGGGCAGCATGGGCATAGGCGCCGGCTTCCTGAAGCACGCGGTCGGCGATGTAGGCCCGCCGCGGCACGTTAAGGAGCCCTTGCCAGTGAAGCCCCAGGGCCATGACCATCATGCCGATAAACCAAAGCCAGACCACCGCCAACCCCAGCCGCCTCTGGCCGTCGGAGATGGGCTTGCCGGTGAGGTTGGGGATGAGCCACCACAAAGACCCCATACCCGTAAGGGTTACCAGGCTTGCCACCTGCAGGTGGAAGTGCCCGGCGATCCAAATGGTGTTGTGGACCACGTAGTCCAAGGTGAAGCTGGCGTTCACTATGCCCCCGGCGCCACCCGGGATAAACCCAATCAGGCCCAGCACCGGGGCCACGAAAGCGGGGTTGCCCCAGGGCAGGGCCTTGATCCAGCCGAAAAGGCCCTTGCCTCCCCGCATCCGGCCAGCCAGCTCCAAGCTGGCCGCAATGGTGAAGGCGGTCATCAGGCTGGGTACGGCCACGAACAAGGTAAGGACGGAGTGGATCATCTTCCAGGTGGGGTCGATGCCGGGGTCGGCGAACTGGTGGTGGAACCCCACCGGGGTGGAAAGGAGGAGAAAGAGCAAGAAGGCCAAGCGGGCCATGGGGTCGGAAACCAGCTTGCCCCCCGCCTGCTTGGGAAGCACGGTGTAGATGATAGCGTAAGCGGGCATGAGCCAGAAGTAGACGATGGGGTGGCCCGTCCACCAGAAGAGGGTGCGGGCGATCAGGGGGTCAACCCCCTTGATGAGGCCAAAGGACCAGGGCAGGAGGAAGAGCACCGCCTCCAGGACCAGGCCAATGGAGGCGATAAGCCACATGAGCCAGTAGACCACCGCCATGTAGGTGACCAAAGGGGTCACCTTCCCAGGGTTTTGCGCCTTCCAGCGCCGCCACAGGTCCAGGACCAGGTAGATGCTCACCCAAGAGGAGAGGACGAAGATGCTGGCCCCCAGGTAGAAGGCCCAGTGGCCCTGGAGGGGAGGGTAGAAGGTGTAAAGGACCGTGGCCTCGTTGGCCAGAAGGGGCAGGGCCGCCATCACCAGGCCGACGAAGGCCATCCACCAGGAGAGCCACATGAGGCCCATGTTGGGGCGCAGGTTCAGCTCCCGGGCCGGCAGGTAGACCATGATGGCCTGGGCGAAGAGCTGGGTGAAGACGATGGCGTTCAGCACCCCGTGCAGGGTAAGGCCCTGGTAGTAGGACTGGACGAAGGGAAGGAGGCGCTTAAGAAGCGGATAGGCGTCCACGTTCCCGTAGTTCAGGGCCTGGAAGGGACCGAAAAGGCTGCCGATGATGAGGGCGACGAAGCCCAAGACCAGGAAGTAGAGGGTGGCCTTCTTTTCCGGGTAGGCCTCGTAGACTCGGCTGAAGTCAGAGGTGCGCACCGCCATGGCTCACTCCTTCACCACGATCTTGCCGAACATGTTCTGGTGGCCTATGCCGCAGTACTGGTTGCAGATGATCCGGTACTCCCCGGCCTTCTTAAAGGTGTAGCGCACGGTGGATACCTCCCCGGGGAGGACCTCCACGTTGATGTTGGTGCCCTCCACGTGGAAGCCGTGGATCACGTCCGGGCTGGTGATCTTGAAGATGATCTCCGCCCCCTTGGGCACCTCTATGGGATTGGGCTGGTAGCCGAAGGCGAAGGCCAGGACATGGACCGTGTACTGGTTGGGGCCGGTCTCCACCACCGCCTGGGCAGGGTCGGCCCACGGGCCCTCGAACCGCACCTTGGTGGGGTCCACCCGTTCCAGCTGTCCCGCGGGGATGACCCCTGCGCTGTGGGTGGCCAGGGTGTAGGCGATGAGGGCGATGAAGACCACCAGCATCACCAAGGAGAAGGCCAGCCAGCCCTTCTCATAAGTCAGAATCGCTTTGTGGGCCTTGTGCTCGTCCACCATACCCTACCCCCTAGCGAAGAAGATGGCGTATACCCCCAGCCAGAAGATCAGGATGGTGAGGGTAAGAACCACTATCACTCCCGTGGCGCCGATTGGTTTTTCCTCCATACCCTTCCTCCCTTACGGCGGGTTGCCGTATACGGCGCCCATGTTAGCCCAAAGCTGAGAAAAGGGTGAAGTACATTTGTCCCTTCGGAAAAAGGAAACTAAGGGAAGTTGATATTCTCACGCTTATACCCAGAGGGGGTAAAGCATCCCAAGGGCGGGCTCAGGTGCTACCTACCCGGGCCAGCACCTGGCGGCTTACTTCCTTGAGGGTTTCAAACACCCCTTTTCCCTCCGTGGCCACCGCTTCGAAGACGGGAAAGCGTCCTTCGGGGTCCACCACCGCCTGCACCATCTCCACGGGGAGGGCGTCGGGCAGGTCCCGTTTGTTCACCTGGAGTACCACGGGGATGTCCTCCACCTTAAGCCCATACTCCGCCAGGTTCTCCCGCATGTTGCGCATGCTCTCCGCGTTGGCCCTGAGGCGGTTGGGGGCGGAGTCCGCCACGAAGACGATGCCATCCACACCCCTCAGGATCAGCTTGCGGCTGGCATTGTAAAAGACCTGCCCTGGCACGGTGTAGAGATGGAAGCGGGTCTTAAAACCCTTGACCTCGCCCAAGTCCAGGGGGAGAAAGTCAAAGAAAAGGGTGCGTTCGTCCTCGGTGGCCAGGGAGACCATCTCCCCTTTGCGGCCTTCGGGGATGCGGCTGTATATCCACTTCAGGTTGGTGGTTTTCCCGGAGAGCCCCGGGCCGTAGTAGACGATTTTGAAGTTGATCTCGCGGTTGGCGAAGTTGATGGTGCTCATGCTAGTTACCGAAAAGTTCGTCCAGCAGGGCTTTGGCCTCCTCGCGGTACTGGGTGTCCAGGTTCAGCTTGGGCGGATTGGCCAAGGCTTCCTCGGCCAGGCGGGCCAGGGTCTCCGCTGCCCGCTTCCCGTGGAGTTTGATCTTGCCCAAGGGAGCGTTCTCGTCAAAGACCAGGACCAGGAGGGCTGCCTCGCCGACCTCGTCCACGTAGAGCCCCATGTGTTCCCCTTGGTGCACCACCTCTTGGAAGCGGGCCTCTCCCAGTAGCTTGGCCAGGGCCTGGGTGGCGGCGGCGTTTCCCGCCACCAGGGTGGCCAGGGAGTCCAAAGGCGGGGGCTTGGGGGCCCAGAGGGCCTCCTTATGGGCCAGGACGAATCCCTTACGGTCAATGAAGAGGGCATAGCGGGCCCCCGTTTCCTGCAGGGCTTCCTGGAGCACATCCATGGCCCGCTGGTACAGGGTCCCGTAGAGGACCAAGGAGGGTTCCACCATAGTATGCTCAGTCTACCATGAGGTCGTTTCTGGAAGAGGCCAGGACGCTTTTGGCGGAGCTGGTGGCCTTGCCCACGGTGAGCGCCGAGGGAAGGGCCCTGGGGGAGGGTGCGGCCAGGGTGGCGGAGGTGCTCCAGGACCTGGGCCTTAGGGCGGAGCTCCACGGGGGTTACGGGCCCCCGGTGGTCTACGCCGAGGGGGGTGAGGGGGAAAGGGTCCTTTTGTTTTACAACCATTACGATGTTCAGCCCCCGGATCCCCTGGAGCTATGGGAAAGCGATCCCTTTGTTCTGGTGGAGCGGGAGGGGGCCTGGTATGGCCGGGGTACCCATGACGACAAGGGGGAGCTGGTGGCCAGGGTCATGGCCCTGCGCTTGTTTCGGGAAAAGCACGGGTTTCTTCCCCGGGTGAAGTTTGTGGTGGAGGGGGAGGAGGAGGTGGGAAGCCCTCACCTGGCGGACTACGTCAGGGACAAAAGGGACCTCCTGGGAGCCGGGGCCATCGTCTGGGAGGCGGGGGGAGTGGACGCCAAGGGCCGTCCTTACCTTTATGCGGGGCTTAAGGGGATCGTGGCCCTCGAGCTTCGGGTGCGCACCGCCGCCTTTGACCTGCACTCCTCCTACGGGGCGGTGGTGGAGAACCCCATTTACCGTTTGAGCCGGGCCATTGCCAGCCTGCGGGATGAGGAGGGGAGGGTCCTCATCCCGGGCTTTTAAGTGCCCTCCCACTAAAAAACCACCTCTACTCCCCCTAACGCCCGCAAG
>NZ_JAKTNU010000011.1 GCF_022760955.1 Thermus neutrinimicus | reverse complement strand
GAAGGCGCGGAAGTCCCTTGGGGTTATGCCCTATGGAGGTTTTGACGTGTACATAGCCCATGCCCTTAGAATGCCTCACATGCAGGCCCTCCTCAACACGGTCCTTCCCGTGGCCCTGGTGGTCTTCTCGGGGTATCTGCTGGGAAAACGCATCCCCATGGACCTCACCACCCTAAGCCGCCTCACTCTCTACCTGCTGGTGCCCGCCCTCATCTTTGACGCCATGTACCGGGCGGAGTACTCCCGGGAAGGCCTGGTGGGCCTTGCCTTGGGCTTTGCCCTTACCTACCTCCTCCTCTTTCTGGCCATCACCGGGGTGGCCAAACTCCTTGGCCTCTCCCCCGAGGCCGCCAAGGGGCTTCTCGTCTGCAGCCTATTCCCCAACTCCGGCAACATGGGGCTTTCCCTGGTCTACTTCGCCCTGGGCGAGGAGGGCCTGAGGCGGGCCGTGGTGTACTTCATCCTTTCCAGCGTGGTCATGTTCGGCCTGGGGCCGGCCTTCATAAGGGGAGGCGGGCTTAGGGAAGGGCTTCTTTTCACCCTACGCCTACCCCTCTTTTACGCCCTCCTTCTGGGCCTCTTGCTAAAAGCCCTGGGGGTAAGCCTCCCCTTCCGCCTGGACGAGGGCCTCCGCCTCATGGGCCAGGCGGCTATCCCCGTCCTCCTCCTTACCCTGGGGATGCAGATGAGCCAAACCCGCTTCCAAGTGGGGGCCTTTGAGGGGGTGGCCAGCGGCCTGCGGCTGCTCCTGGCTCCCCTTCTAGCCTACGGGGCGGGGTTTATCCTGGGCCTTCCCCGGCTGGAGCACCAGGTCCTGGTCCTGCAGTCGGCCACCCCCGTGGCGGTGAACGCCTTCCTCCTCACCCGGGAGTTCGGCGGGGAAGCCCTGCGGGTGGCAAGGAGCGTGGTGGTCTCCACCTTTCTAGCCTTCCTGACCATTCCCCTCTTTCTCCTCCTCATCGGGGTCCGGTAGCCTGGGCGTCCCCAGGTCCAGCTGGAAAAGGACCCCGCCCGCCCAAAGACCCACCAGGCGGTGGTAACCCTCGCCCAGCGGAAAAGAAACCCGATAGCCTCCTGCCCCCTCCAGGAAAAGAGCCTTCTCCAGGAGCAAGGCCTCCTCCCGGAACCACTTGAGGTGAAGGTAGCCCGGGTAAGGAAGCCGCTCCACCCTGAGGAGCAAAAAGGCCTCCACTGAGCCCTTCTCCAGGCGGGCCATCACAAAAGGCCTTTCCGGGGGCAAGGGCTTGCCAGGGTCCAGGGGCAGGAAGGTGTAGCGGCAGCCTGCGAGAAGGAAGAGGAGGGCCACACCCCCAAACCAGGCGAGGGGCTTCACCTCCCCTCCCCAGCGGTGCACAGGGCGAGGAGGGCGATGGCCGCCGTCTCCGCCCGCAAAATCCTCCGGCCCAGGAAGACCGGGGTAAAGCCTTTCCCCTGCAAAAGTTCCACCTCCTCCTCCGCGAAACCCCCTTCCGGTCCCACGGCCAGGGCCAAGGGCTTCCCGAGGTCCAGCACCTCCCGCACCAGGCTCCTTGCTCCCACATGGGCCACCATACCCTGCTCCACCTTCGGAAGAGCGGTTAGGGGAATGGGAGGCAGGACCTCGGGCACCCTCAGCCTACCCGACTGCTTGGCCGCCTCCACCGCGATGGCCTGGAGTCTTTTCAGCTTCCCCTCCCCCATCTCCTTGGGCACGGTGTGCCGGGTGACGAGGGGTTGGATGCGGGTGGCCCCGAGCTCCGTGGCCGCGCGCACCACCTCGGAAAGCTTGTCCCCTTTCAACAGGGCGGGGTAAAGGGCCACCTCCACCCCCACCTCCCGCTCCGGGCGCCGTTCCTCCAGGATGCGGTAGCGCACCGGCGGCCCCAGCTCCACCACCTCCGCCAGGGCCTCCCGGTCCGCGTCAAAGACGGTGAACCGGTCTCCCGGCCTCGCCCTCAGCACCTCCAGGAGGTGCCGGCTTTCCCTTAGGGGAAGCACCCCGGTCAGGCCTGGGCTATAGGCGCGGTGCGGGCGCATGGCTCACATCCCGTAGGCCAGCAACACCCACTCCCCTTCCCCTTCCTCCTCCAGGAGGGACAAGCCCTCCCTGGCCATGGCCTCCTTCACCAGGGGGGCTTTTTCCGCCAGGATCCCCGTGAAAAGAAGCCTCCCCCCAGGGGCCAGGGCCTTGGGATAGTGGGGGGCCAACTCCCGGTGAAGCTCCGCAAACAGGTTGGCCACCAGGAGGTCAAAGGGCCCATTGGGCAAGGCCTCCTCGAGGCTACCCGGGAGGAAGCGGACCCAGACCCCGTTTCTCCTGGCGTTCTCCTCCGCCTGGGGAAGCACGGTTACGTCGATATCCACCCCCAAAGCCTCGCCCCCCAGCTTGGCGGCGGCGATGGCCAGGATGCCCGAGCCCGTGCCCAGGTCCAGCACCCTTTCCCCAGGGCGCAGGTGGCGGGCCAAGGCGGAAAGGGCCAGCCGGGTGGTCTCGTGGTGCCCGGTGCCGAAGGCCATACCGGGCTCGATCACCAAAGGAATCCCCTCCCCCTCCCAGGAGTGCCAGGGAGCCAGGACCACGAAAGGCCCAGCCCGCACGGGCTTAAGGTCCCGCCGCCAGGCGGAAAGCCAGCCCTCATCGGGAAGCTCCTCCCACACCCCCCCAAAGGGGAGGTCCACAGGAGAGGGAAAATAAGCCCACACCTCCCCCTCCCGCTCCTCGAGGCCCCGGGCCCCCCGGTCAAAGAGATCGGGGATCAAGGGGTCCAGTTCCGCCGCCGTCCCCTTAAGGCGGTAAACCCACACCCCGCTATTCTACCCGGTAGCGGCAACAGCTCCCCCCCTCCGCCAGCCTCTCCTCCCGCATCAAGGGTAGGCCCAGCAACTCCTGGTAGGCCAGGAGCTCGCTTTGACAAAGGGCCTCGTGCTCCCGGGAAAGCGCCAGCTTGGGACAGCGCTTCTGGCACAGGTAAAGCCTTCCCCCCTCCTCCACCACCTCCGCCTCGTAGCCCTGCTCCCTCAGGAACTGGGCCAGGCGGGCAAGCCGTTCCCTAAGGGGAAGGGCCGCCAGGTTCAAGGGGGCGAAAAGGTTGCGGTTCCTCTGCAAGAGGAGGCGCACCACCCCTTCCCGGCCCAGCGCCCTCTCCACCTCCCTAAGCACATCCCCGCAAAGGGAAGCGTAGGGAGCCTCCTTGTCCTGGGCCATGTACAGGCGGTAGGGCCGGCCCCGGCCCAGGCACTTCCTAACCTCGGAGCGCACCAGGCCCCGGGCCTCGAGGTCCTGCAGGTGCTTCAGCACCGCCACCCGGCTCACCCCCAGGGCTTCGGCCAGCTCCTTGGCGGTATAGGGCTTGAGCCTTAAGAGGTCCAGAACCCGTTCCTTGGTGCCTTCCAGAACTAAGGCCATATCAGGCCAGGGGCAGGGCGATAAAGGCCTGCACGCTTAGGCTAGCCGCCAGCTCCCGGGCCGCCTTCCTAAAGGCCTCCGCCTCGGGACCCTCAGGGCTTTCCACCAGGATGGGCCTTCCCCGATCCCCGCTTTCCCGCAAGGGTAGGGTGAGGGGAATCTCCCCCAGGAAACGGGTCTTGAGCCTTTCCGCAAGCCGCTTTCCGCCACCTTCCCCGAAGATGGGGGTGGGCTTACCGCAGTGGGGGCAGAGGAAGTGGCTCATGTTCTCCAAAACCCCCAGGATGGGCACCTGCACCTTCTTGAACATGTCCGCAGCCCTTTCCGCATCGATCAGGGCCACCTCCTGCGGGGTGGTCACGATGACCCCGCCGGAAACCTTGGTGAGCTGGGTCAGGCTGAGCTGCACATCCCCGGTTCCGGGGGGCAGGTCCACCACCAGGTAGTCCAGCTCCCCCCAGTTCACCTCCTCCAGGAACTGCTTGATGGTGCCGTGGAGGATGGGCCCCCGCCAGATCATGGCCTGCCCAGGGGGGACGATGTTGGCGATGGAGAGGACCTTAAGGCCAAAGGCCTCGAGGGGAAGGATCTTCCGGTTCTGGTCCACCTTAAGCCTCTCCCCCTCCAGGCCGAACATCTTGGCCTGGCTGGGCCCGTAGAGGTCCGCGTCCAAGAGGCCCACCCTGGCCCCCTCCTGCAAAAGGGCCAAGGCCAGGTTGGCGGCCACGGTGCTCTTGCCCACCCCACCCTTGCCGGAGCCCACCGCCACCACATGCTTCACCCCGGGGATGGGGTACTGCTCGGGGGACCTAACCCCTCCGCCAAAGCGCACCCGCACCTCCTCCACCCCCAGGGGATGAAGGGTCCGCTTGATGTCCGCCTCTATCTGGCCCTTTAGGGGGCAGGCGGGGGTGGTGAGGTGGATCAGGAGGTCCACCCGGCTCCCTTCCAGCTTCACCTCCCCCACCATGCCCAAGGAGACCAGATCCTTGCCCAACTCGGGGTCCATAACCGTGCGCAGGGCCTCGAGGACCCGCTCTTCCGTAAGCGCCATACCGGGCTCAGGGTATACCCGGATACGGTTTTGGGCAAGGGGGAGACTCACAGTTTTCATCAACCCCCTCCCGAAGCCTGGGCTAATATGGGTTGGCATGTACCCCGAGTGGCGGAAGCAACCCTTCTTTGAGCTTCACCTGGCCTGGCTGGTCCAGGGACCCAAGGGCTACGACCTCCTCTTCAAGATCAATCCCTATAGCCTTTACAAAACCCGTGAGGAAGCCCTGGAAGCCGCCAAAGCCCTCCTAAAAGGAGAGAGGCTGGACCAGGATCCCAGGGTGGGAAGGAACCAGGCTCCCGTGCTCCTTTCCCCAGAGGACCGCAATCGCTTCCTGGTCCTCTTGGAAAGCGGTAAGGCCCTTTTGCCCCTGGACCGCTACGCCCTTTGGGGGGAGATCGCCTGGGTGGAGGAGCGCCTCCTCCACCGGGCTCCTTTTGGGGACCCCAGCAACGTGCTCCATAGCCTAAAGGGTCTTCCCGTCCGCCTCCTCCTCACGCCCATCAACGACCCCGAAGCGGAGTCCAGGGAATTGTCCCAAGGGATCCTCCAGCTGGAGCCGGAGGGCATAAGGGTGGGGGGTACCTCCCTGGCGATTCCCCCGGAGACCCCCATAGAGGGCCTAGCCTATGAGGAAGCCTTCTTTGACCTGGGAGAGGGCCACTACTACCTCTATGCCCTTTCCAGCTCCACACCCTCATAGAGGGCCTTTAGGTCCAGGGTGGCTTCCGGGCACGGGAGGCGCACCTGCCCTTCCGTGTAGACCTCCAGCCTGAAGCTTCTTCTGTGTTTGCCATAGAGCTCCACACGCCATTGCCGGGTACTCCCCAGGAGATGGCATAGGGAAAACCCCCGCCAGCTGGTGGCGCACCGGGCTCCTCCCGCCTCCAAATAGGCGGCAAAGGACAGGGGCGCCTTGGCTACCTCTCCCATTGGCCCCATCCCAGCGCCCAAAGGGCAAACCCTTCCTGGCTTGGGTAAACTATCGGGTAGCATGGACCTACCCAAGGCCTACGACCCCAAGACCGTGGAGCCCAAATGGGCGGAGAAATGGGCCAGCAACCCCTTTGTGGCCAATCCCAAAAGCGGCAAACCCCCCTTCGTCATCTTCATGCCGCCCCCCAACGTGACCGGAAGCCTGCACATGGGCCATGCCCTGGACAACTCCCTCCAGGACGCCCTCATCCGCTACAAGCGCATGCAGGGGTACGAAGCCGTGTGGCTTCCCGGCACCGACCATGCGGGCATCGCCACCCAGGTGGTGGTGGAAAGGCTTCTCCTGAAAGAGGGCAAGACCCGGCATGACCTGGGACGGGAGGCCTTTCTGAAGCGGGTTTGGGAGTGGAAGGAGGAATCGGGGGGTACTATCCTGAAGCAGCTCAAACGCCTGGGGGCCAGCGCCGACTGGAGCCGGGAGGCCTTCACCATGGACGAGGCCCGCTCCAAGGCGGTGCGCTACGCCTTTAGCCGCTACTACCACGAGGGCCTGGCCTACCGCGCCCCTCGCTTGGTCAACTGGTGCCCGCGGTGCGAGACCACGCTTTCGGACCTGGAGGTGGAAAGCGAGCCCACCCCGGGCAAGCTCTACACCCTGGCCTACGAGGTGGAGGGAGGGGAACACATCGCCATCGCCACCGTGAGGCCGGAGACCGTCTTTGCTGACCAGGCCATCGCCGTCCACCCCGAGGACGAGCGCTACCGCCACCTTATCGGCAAAAAGGCCCGCATCCCCCTCACAGGGGTGTGGATCCCCATCCTGGCGGACAGCGCCGTGGAGCGGGAGTTCGGCACGGGGGCCCTCAAGGTGACCCCAGCCCACGACCCCTTGGACTACGAGATCGGGGAAAGGCACGGACTGGAAGCGGTCTCCGTCATCAACCTGGAAGGGCGCATGGAAGGGGAAAGGGTGCCGGCAGCCCTCTTGGGCCTGGACCGGTTTGAGGCCCGGAAGAAGGCGGTGGAGCTCTTCCGGGAGGCAGGCCATCTCCTGAAAGAAGAGGACTACACCATCCAGATGGCCACCTGCTCCCGCTGCGGCACCCCCTTGGAGTACGCCATCTTCCCCCAGTGGTGGCTTTCCATGAAGCCCCTGGCAGAAAAGGTGATAAGGGGCCTGGAACGGGATGAGATCGCCTTCGTGCCCGAGCGGTGGAAGAGGGTCAACCTGGACTGGTTGCGAAACGTTCGGGACTGGAACATCTCCCGTCAGCTCTGGTGGGGGCACCAGATCCCCGCCTGGTACTGCCAGGATTGCGGGGCGGTCAACGTGCCCCACCCCGAGCGCTACCTGAAGGACCCCAGCGCTTGCGAGGCCTGCGGAAGCCAAAACCTAAAGCGGGACGAGGACGTCTTTGACACCTGGTTTTCCTCAGCCCTCTGGCCCCTTTCCACCCTGGGTTGGCCCGAGGAGACGGAGGACCTCGAGGCCTTCTACCCCGGGGACGTCCTGGTCACGGGATACGACATCCTCTTCCTATGGGTAAGCCGCATGGAGGTTTCCGGTTACCACTTCCGGGGGGAGAGGCCCTTCAAGACCGTGCTCCTCCACGGCCTCGTCCTGGACGAGAAGGGGCAGAAGATGTCCAAATCCAAGGGGAACGTCATCGACCCCTTGGAGATGGTGGAGCGCTACGGGGCGGACGCCCTGCGCTTCGCCCTCACCTATCTGGCCACGGGGGGCCAGGACATTAGGCTGGACCTCCGCTGGCTGGAAATGGCCCGGAACTTCGCCAACAAGCTCTATAACGCCGCCCGTTTCGTGCTCCTGAGCCGGGAGGCCTTCCAGGCCACATCCCAAGAGCCCACCCTGGCCGACCGCTTCATGCAAAGCCGCTTAAGCCGGGGTGTGGCGGAAATAACCCGCCTCTACGAGGCCCTGGACCTAGCCCAGGCGGCCCGGGAGGTGTACGAGCTGGTCTGGAGCGAGTTCTGCGACTGGTACCTGGAGGCCAGCAAGCCGGCCCTAAGGGCAGGGAATGCCTATACCCTACGGACCCTCGAGGAAACCCTCGCCACCCTCCTCAAGCTCCTCCACCCCATCATGCCCTTCCTTACCAGCGAGCTCTACCAGGCCCTCACGGGCAAGGAGGAACTGGCCCTCGAGGCTTGGCCCCAGCCCAAGGCCACGGACGAGGAAGCCCTAGCCCGGTTTGAGGCCCTCAAGCAGGCGGTGACGGCGGTACGGGCCCTAAAGGCCGAGGCCGGGCTTCCCCTGGCCCAGGAGGTGGGGGTCTACCTGGAGGGGGAAACCGGCCCCGTGGTGGAGAACCTCGAGGTCTTCCGCTTCCTGGCCCGGGCGGAGCTGTTACCCGAGCGGCCCCATAGGGCTCTGGTGAAGGCCATGCCCAAGGTGACGGTGCGCATGCCCTTGGAGGGGCTTCTGGACGTGGAGGAGTGGAGGCGCCGGCAGGAAAAGCGCCTGCAAGAACTCCTGGCCCTGGCGGAAAGGAGCCAGAAAAAGCTTTCCGCCCCCGGTTTCCGGGAGAAGGCCCCCAAGGAGGTGGTGGAAGCCGAGGAGGAAAGGCTTAGGGAAAACCTGACCCAAATAGAGCGCATCCGGGAGGCCCTCAGCCAAATAGGGTGAGCCGGGGGTCTTGGGCCTCTCCCGGGGCCTCGGCCACCGCCTCGGCTCGGCGCAGGTTCAAGGTGACGAAGGGGAAGGTTTCCCAGGGTTCCAGGTCCACGATGGGCTTGTTGGCGGCGAGGACGTAAAGCTTGGCCTCGAGGAGGGTCTGGAATGGCTTGGCCTGGGAAAGGTGGTCGGAAAGCCGCACCCCCCGGGGAAGAAGGAGTTCGCCCGCAAGGAGGTAGTCCCCAAAGAGAAAGGCCAGCCTTCGCCGCTCCAGAAGGCTGGGAGAGGTGCGGGGCTCGCTGGGTTTCCCCCCCACCACCCACTGGATCCGCTCCTTGCGCAAGGCCAGGAAGCCGGTGCTGGCCTTTAGGTCCTTGGCCTCCGGGGGATGGGCATAGCCGGGAGTGTACAGCAGGGCGCCGGTGACCGGAAGATAGGGCTTCTCCTGGTTCAAAAGGTCGGCGGTGCCTGCCCCGGGCACCAGGTAGATGAGCCCGTAGATCCGGTAGGCCTGGGTGTAGATCCTGGCCTCATGAACCTCCCGCGGCTGCTTGTACACCCTTCACCCCCTGTTCACGCCCACGCGTTTGCCCTATCGGCCAAAGCCGTCCAGTAGGCCAAAAGGGCCTCGCTGAAAAGAGGGGCATGCCCTCGCCGATAGGCGAAGAGAAGCCTCTGTCCCACCAGGGCCCTAAGCCGTTCTTCTCGGGTGTCCAGGACGGGCTGGGCGGTGAGCCGCCTCTGGGTGACCGAGCCCAGGGCCACATACACCGGCCCCCGGAGCACCTCCACGGGAGAAGGCGGCAGGCCCAGCCAGAGGGAGGCCTCCTCTGGAGGCAAGAGGCGAAACCCTGCTCTCCTTGCGTACTCCAGCCCCTCGGGGTTTTCCTCGGGCACATAAACCCCCTCCCCCGCCTTGGCCCTAGCCACGGCCTCTGCCAGGAGGATGGGAAAGGCAAAAGGAGGTATCCCCCCCTCCAACTCCCCTGGCTCCCGGAAGTCCAGGGCCTGGGCCTCATAGGACACGGTGCCATTCCAGCGGTTTTCCATCAACAAGACCGCGGCTTCCAACTCCGAGGGCATGGTGGCTGCCCGCTCCCCCATGCGCCAGGCCACCACCCGGATCCCCCCCAGGCGGAAGGAAAGGTGTTTGCCCCCCAGATAGCCCTTTTGGGGCTGACCTCCCATGGAACGGACCTCCTCCGGGGAACCGGTCAGGAGGAACAGGGGCTCGGGATTGCCTTCCCCAAAGGGCTCCAGGGCCATAAGGGCTCGGTAAAGCTCGGGAAGAGAGGAGGAAGGAGGCAACAACCCCACCAAGGGCACCTCCCGCACGGGGTCGGGGAAGGAGGCGGCAAAGGCCTCCACCCGCCCCTTAAACCGGGGGAAAAGGGCTTCATCCACGGCAAAGCCCGCAGCCTCCCGGTGGCCACCATAGCGCAGGAGAAGGTCTTCGGCACTCCTCAAGGCCTCCACGGCGCTGATGGGGGGGAGGCTTCGCACCGTGCCCTTCCCCTGAGCCACGATGAAGACCGGGCGCAAGGTGGCCTCGAGGATGCGGCTCGCCACGATGCCCATCACCCCCGGGTGCCCCTCGGGATCGTGGAGGACGATGGCCTTGGCCTCGGGGTCGGCCTGGGGAAGGAGCCTCCCAAGCATTTCCTCCTCTATGGCCTGGCGGCGGGCGTTCAGCCGGTTTAGCTCCTCCACCAAACCCCTGGCCTCCTCCTCATCCTCCGTGAGGAGAAGCCTAAGGGCTTTCTCCGCCTCCCCCAAGCGGCTTGCCGCATTGATACGGGGAGCGATGCGGAAGGCCACTTCCACCGCTTTTCCCGTGTAGCCCACGCTTTCCGCCAGCAGGCGAAGCCCAAGGATAGCGGAGTCCCTCAGGCGCTCAAGCCCCTCCCGCACCAGGGCCCGGTTCCACCCCCAAAGGGGGGCCACGTCGGCGATGGTGCCCACCGCCGCCAGGTCGGCATACTCCAGGGGCGGGGGCAGGCCCAGCCTTTCGTGGAGGGCAAAGAGGAGCAGGAAGGCCACCCCGGCCCCCGTGGGGTGCTCCCCAAGGTCCGGGGTGTAGGCGGGGTGAAGGATCACGCCCGGAGGAGGGGTATCCCGGGGCGTGTGGTGGTCGGTGACCAGGACCTCCACCCCGTTTTCCACGAGCTCCCGAAGCTCCGCGTGGTTGGCGATGCCGCAGTCCACCGTCAGGAAGAGATCCGCGGCTTCCAGGTGTTCGGGGACGCGCTTGGGGTGCACCCCATACCCTTCCTCGAGGCGATGGGGGATGAAGGCATGCACCTCCGCCCCCAGCGCCCTAAGACCCCGCACCAGGATAGCGGTTCCGGTGAGGCCATCCGCATCGTAGTCCCCGTGGATGCGGATGCGCTTCTTCCCCTCGAGCGCCCATAGGAGAAGCTCCACCGCCTCCTTAAGACCCCTTAGGGGAAGAAGGCCCAAGGCGGGTGTTAGGTCCTCCGGGCGGCGCACCCCCCGATGCCAGTAAACCAAGGCCGCCTCCGGTCCCACCCCGAAGGTCTCCATCACCTCCCGCCACTCCCCCACAGGGGGCAGGGGAAGCATACGCCAGCGCACCCGGTCTTTCATAGCGCTCCTTTCCGGAAGCACCCACCCCATCCCACCAGGCGGGCCTTAAGCCTCCTCCCGGTCGGGAATCTTGGGAATCTCCTCGATGCGCTCCCGCTTTAGAGCGTTTATCTCCCCCTGAAGCCGCCGCACCTCCCTAAGAAGGGCACGCCTTTCCCCCAGGCCCCCAAGCCAAAGGGCAAGGGCATACACTCCCCCCACCAAGAATCCCAGGGCATAGGCCGCGGGAAGGAGGTAGTAAAGGGGCCAGGAACCCAAAGGGGTGGGCACCTCCAGGAAGGGGAAGGCCAAGTACAGGTACAACCCCGCCCCCGCCACCCCCAAGGTGACCAGGAGAAACACCCAGTGGGCCAGCTTCATGGCCTTAGAATACCCCTTCCTTGTAGTGGGAAAGGCGCACCCGCCCCTCGTAGAGGGCCTTGCCCAAAAGGGCGCCCTCCATCCCGAGGCGCTTTAGGCCCACAAGGTCCTCCGGGCCCGCGATCCCCCCGCCCGCAATGAGCTCGTGGGGCCAGGCCTCGCGTACCCGGGCCACCACCTCCAGGTCCAAGCCCTTGAGGGTCCCATCCCGCCTGACATCGGTGTAGATCACCGTGCGCACCCCCATGGCCTCCCAACGCCCAAGAAGATCCAGGGCGGAAAGGGAAGTGGCCTCCTGCCAACCCGAGACCACCACCTCGAGGCCCCGGGCATCCAAGGCCACCGCCAGCCTATCAGGCCCCGCCTCCGCCAACAGGGCCTCCAGAAGACCAAAGTCCTTTACCGCCACCGTGCCCACCACCACCCGGGAAGCCCCCAAAAGGAGAATCTCCCGGAGAACCTCCAGGGAACGCACCCCGCCCCCCACCTCAAAGGGAATGCGCACCGCCCGGGCGATCTGACGGAGGGCCTCGAGGTTATCCCCCCTTCCCAGGGCCCGGTCCAGGTCCACTAGGTGCAGAAGCCTTGCCCCTTCCTCCTGCCAGCGCAGGGCCGCCCCCACCGGGTCCCCGTACGGGGTCTCCTTCCCCGGGTCCCCCTCGTAAAGGCGCACAGCCCTGCCCCCCTTCAGGTCCACGGCGGGAATCAGCAGCATGGGGCTATCCTATCAGGGCCCTAAGGGCCTCCTCCAGGCTTCGGCTTTTCATCAGGCTGGTGCCGATCAGGACCGCATCAAAAAGTCCGCTTAAGGCTTTTAGCTCTTCCCGGCTGGAATACCCGGACTCCGCCACCAAGACGCCGCCAAACCCCCTCTCCCTGGCCAGGCGGCCAAGGCGGGGGGCCGTGGCGAGGTCGATGCGCAGGGTGCTGAGATCCCGGTTGTTGATGCCCACCACCTCTGCCCCCGCCTCCAGGGCCAGCTCCAGCTCCCTTTCCGTGTGCACCTCCACCAGGCTATCCAGGCCAAGCCGCGCGGCTTCCTCCAGGTAAGCCCCGGTGAGTTCCCCCAAAAGGGCCACGATGAGGAGGACCGCGCTGGCCCCGTAGGCCTTGGCCTCCTCTAGCATGAAGGGATCCACCACGAAGTCCTTGCGCAACAGGGGCAGGTCCACCGCCCGACGGACCTTGGGGAGGTCCTCGAGGCTACCCCCAAAGTAGTGGGGCTCGGTGAGGACGCTGATGGCCTTGGCCCCGCCCCGGGCATAAGCCTGGGCTGCTTCGGCGGGGTCCATCTCCCTTATGGCCCCTTCCGAGGGGCTTGCCTTCTTCACCTCAGCGATCACGGAAAGTCCTGGCCCCAGCAGGGCCTCCCGGAAGGAGGGCACCATCTCGGGGGCAGGGGGAAGGGGATGGGGAACTACCTCCTTCGCCCGCCTGCGGGCGATCTCCCCTAGCACACCGGGAACCCTACTCAAGTACGGGCGCATGCCAAGGTTATACCATGGCTTCATAGGTTACCTTTTTACGTGGAGGTAGGGATGTGCGAGGGGTGGCCTTGGCCTTAGGCGGTGGGGGCGTGCGCGGGTACGCCCACCTGGGGGTGCTGGCGGTTCTGGAGGAGGCTAGGATACCTATCCGAGGGCTTGCGGGCAGCTCCGCGGGCGCTTTGGCCGCCGCCGCCTATGCCTTCGGCCACAAGGACCCATGGCGTATCCACGAGGCCATCTTTGACCAGGAGATCGCCGGGCTCCGGCAAGGGGGAAACCTCCGCGCCTTGGCCAGGCTCTTCACCGCCTTCCGGCGCCCCCATCTGTTTGAAGCGGAAAGGATCGCCCAGGGGCTACAACGCCTCTTCGGAGAGGCGCGCCTCGAGGCCAGCCCTATCCCCTTGGCCATCCAGGCAGCGGACCTCCTCACGGGGGAGCGGGTAGTCCTCCGCCAAGGCCCGGTTTGGGAGGCTGTTCTCGCCAGCATGGCCATTCCCGGCCTCTTCCCGCCCGTGCCCTGGGAGGGGAGGCTTTTGGTGGATGGGGACGTGGCGGAAAAGGTTCCGGTGCGGGCTGCCAAGGAGCTTTTCCTCAAGGTGGTGGCCGTGGATGTATCCAACCCTCCGCCCAAGGAAGGGCCAAAAACGGCCCTCGAGGCGGCGCTTTTAGCCGGGGAGGCCAGCCGGCGGCGCCTAAAGGACCTAGCCCTTCGGGAAGCCGACCTGATCATCGCCCTCAATCCCCCCAAGGCCATAGGTACTTTTGACCACGAAGCCCTCCCCCTGGTCTACCAGCTGGGGCAGAAGCGGACCAGGGAACACCTCGAGGAGGTCAAAGCCCTGTCCCGGCTGCGCCTAAAGGACGTGGCCCGGGCCTTGAGGCTTTCCCCATAGAAACCTACCTTCGGACCAAAAGGGCCCGCTCCGAGCGGTACCACAGGTACAAAAACCCCAGGCCTCCGAGGAGAAAAAGAAGCAAACCCCCAGGCCAAAGCAGAAGGCCCATCACCCCCAAAAAGAAGAAGAGGGCTCCTCCCAGACCCAAAACCCGCAAGGGAGTGAGGGGCTCCTCCCCTTCCTTCCTCCAAGCGGCCTCCGCCTGGAGGAGAAGCCATAGAGCACCTCCCAGGGCCAAGCCCCAAAGAAGGGGGTGGGACGCCCTGGGCAACACCCAGGCCAGAAGGAGGAGCACCCCCCCTTGAAGGGCCAGGAGGAAACCCGCATAGAGCCTGAGCCCCTTTAGGCGCCAGGATGAGGGGGCCTTTGGATCCAGAAGGGCCTCCAAAAGCCCCCAAAGACCTCCTTTGCACCCGGGTTCGGGCATGGGCCTAATGGTGGAGCACCCGTTGCAGGAAGGCCCGGGTCCTCTCCTCCTTGGGGGAGGAGAAGATCTCCTCCGGCCTCCCCTCCTCCACAATCTGCCCCCCGTCCATGAATATCACCCGGTCCGCCACCTCCCGGGCAAAACCCATCTCGTGGGTCACCACCAGCATGGTCATGCCCCCCCTGGCTAAATCCCGCATCACGTCCAACACCTCCCCCACCATCTCCGGGTCCAAAGCACTGGTGGGCTCGTCAAACAACATCACCTTGGGCTCCATGGCCAAAGCCCGGGCTATGGCCACCCGCTGCTGCTGGCCCCCGGAAAGCTGGCCCGGGTACTTCCCCGCCTGGTCCAGGATCCCCACCCGCTCCAATAGCTCCAAAGCCTTCCCCACCGCCCGCTCCCGGGACCAGCCCCGCACTCGCATGGGAGCCAGGATGATGTTCTCCAACACCGTCATGTGGGGGAAGAGGTTGAACTGCTGGAAGACCATCCCCACCTCCCGCCGCACCTCCTTGAGGGCCTTCTCCTCCTTCACGTTGCGCCCGTCCACCACCACCTCCCCCTCCTGGAAGTCCTCCAGGCGGTTGATGCAGCGGATCAGGGTGCTCTTCCCCGAGCCCGAAGGACCGATGATCACCAGCCTCTCCCCAGGAGCCACCTCCAGGTGGATCCCCTTGAGCACGTGCAGGGCACCAAACCACTTGTGCAGGTTGTGGATGCGGATGATGGGGTCCACCGCTTTCATTTTCGCACCCGTTGCATGGCGTAAACCAGGAGGAAGAGGGCCAAGCCGATGGCATCCGTAAGAACCCCCGGTATCACCAAGGTGAGGGCCGCCGCCATGAGAAGGGCCCTCTCCAAGAGGGTGGTGCGCTTATGTAGGAAGCCCACCAGGCTGGCGCTGAAGGCCGTCAGGCCCAAGAGGGCGGAAAGCACGATCCACACCCCCTCGGCCACGCTTCCCACCCCCAAAAGGAGAAGCTTGGGGCTGAAGAAGAACATGTAGGCCAGGAGGGCGGTGCGAAGCTCATACACGAAACCCTGGACCGCCGTCCTCCAGAAATCGGACCTGGCGATGGCGCTGGCCGCGTAGGCGGCCAAGGCCACCGGGGGCGTGGAGTCGGCCATGATGCCGAAATAGAAGACGAACATGTGGGCAGCCACGGGGGGCACCGCATAGCCCGCCTTCTCTGCAAGCTGAAGCACCACCGGCACCACCAAGGAGGCCATGACGATGTAGTTGGCGGTGGTGGGAAGCCCCATGCCGAGGAGGAGGCTGGCGAGCTGGGCCAGGATGAGGACCAGGAGAAGATTCCCCCCCGATAAGCGCTCCACGATGTCCGTGAGGCCAAAGCCAATCCCGGTCATGGTGACGATGCCCACGATGACCCCGGCGCTGGCGGTGGCCAAGGCGATGCCCACCATGCCCCGGGCCCCCGCCTCGAGGCCCTCCAGGATAAGCCTCCCCCCTCTAAGAAGACCGAAGCCGAGCCCGGTTTTCCCCCTATGGGCCCGCCACACCTCCTGGAGCAGGATGAGGACCAGCATGAGGAAGATGGTGTTCAAGGCCGCCCGCTCTGGGGTAAGCCGCAGGCCCACCAGGGCATAGATCAGGTAGACCAGAGGCAAAAGGTAATGGAACCCGGAGCGCAGGATGGGGCCCACCGGGGGAAGCTCCGAGCGCGGCACCCCCTTGAGCCCAAGGTGGAGGGCCTCGAGGTGCACGGTGATGAAAAGGGTGGCATAGGCCAAAACGGCGGGGATGACAGCGATCAGGATGAGCTGGCTATAGGGGATGCCCAGGAACTCCGCCATGATGAAGGCCGCCGCTCCCATGACCGGAGGCATGAGCTGCCCGTTGGAGGAGGAGGCCACCTCCACCGCCCCGGCCTTCTCCGGTGGATAACCCACCCGCTTCATCAGGGGGATGGTGAAGGTGCCCGTGGTGACCACGTTGGAAACGGAACTTCCCGAAACCACCCCCGTGAGGGCGCTGGCCACCACCGCTGCCTTAGCCGGCCCCCCGCGGAAGTGGCCCAACAGGGCGTAGGCCACCTGGATGAAGAAATGTCCCGCTCCTGCCCTTTCGAGTAACGCCCCAAAGAGGACGAAGAGGAACACAAAGGTGGCGGAAACCCCCAAGGGCACACCCCAGATGCCCTCGGCGGTGGTGTAGAGCTGCCCCATGAGCTGACCCCACTGGCTACCCGCATGGAGCTGAAGCCAAGGGGGAAGGGTAAAGGGGAGAAGCCCCTTAGGCCCGGTAAGGGCATAGAGGATAAACACCGAGGCGATAATGGGCAACGCGGGCCCCACCACCCGCCAGGCAGCCAGGAAGAGGACCACAAGGGTCAGGGTCCCCATGAAAACATCCTGCTGGCTGGGGATACCTCCCCGGAGCTGGGTGATGCCGTAATACTCAAAGACCACGTAGAGGGCCCCGGCCACTCCCAGCAGCGCTAGGCCCCAATCCAGAAGGGGAATGCGGTCCCTCGGCCCTCGCCTCCCGGGGTAGGCCAGAAAGGCCAGGGCTAAGGCGAAGGCCAGGTGCACCGCCCTGAGCCGCATGGGATCCAGGGTGCCCAGCTCGGTGGCCCAAAGCTGAAAGAGGCTCCAGACCACCCCCAGGCCAAAGACCAGGTACCGCGCCGCTCCCTTGGGCCTTCGCCCTCCCAGCTCGGTCTCCTCCACCAAAAGCGAGGCGTCCTTCTCCATGCTCCCTCCAGGCAAAGGGGGCCCCAGGCGGGGCCCCCTGGGCTCAGCCTACAGCCTACTTGAGGACTCCGGCCTCCTTGTAGAACCGCTCCGCACCAGGATGCAAGGGGATTGGCAAGCCCTTCACCGCCTTCTCTAAGCTGAAGAAGCGCTCCAGGTTGGGGTGGATCTTCTTGAAGGCCTCCTGGTTGCCGAACACCGCCTTCATGAACTTGTACACGGTTTCGGCGGATAGCTTCTCCGACGCGATCAGCATGGCCTGCACCGCCACCGTGGGCGTGGTGACCTCCACCCCCTTGTAGGTGCCCCCAGGGATGTTGAAGCCCACGTAGAAGGGGTACTTCTTGGCGATGGCCTGGACCTTACCCAGGTCCACCGCCACCAGGGTGATGGGGGTGGTGAGGGCCAGTTGCTGGATGGCGCTGGCCCCCAGGCCCACCGTGTAGAAAAGGGCATCCGCCCGCTTATCCTGCACCAGCTGGATGCCCTGGGTGGCGCTCACCCGGATGGCCTGGCCCAGATCCTCAAAGCGGAGGCCGTAGGCCTCGAGGATCTGCCGGGCATTCTGCTCGGTACCCGAGCCCACATCGCCCACCACCACCCGCTTACCCTTGAGATCCGCCACGGTGCGGATGCCCGCATCCGCCCGGGCCACGATATGGACCACCTCGGGGTAAAGGGCCGCCAAGGCGCGGATGCCCTTCACCGGCTTGCCGTCAAAGGCAGCGATGCAACACCCCTGGTAGGCGTAGTAGGCGATATCGTTTTGCGCCAGGGCCATTTCAAACTCCCCGGCGGCGATGGCGTTGATGTTGGCCACGCTGCCCCCGGTGGAGCGGGCGTTAGCCCGGATGCCCACGCCCGCATCGTTCACCAGCTTGGCCATGCCCGTGGCCACGGGGAAGTAAACCCCCGTGGTGGAACCCGAGCCGATGGTGATAAACTCCTGGGCCAGGCCCAAGCCTAGGAAAGCGATCCCTGCCAACAACGTCCCTTTTAGCCGCATAACCTTACACCTCCTTTATGCCGCAGGCAGTATACCCATAGCCCCTTCCCTTACACAAGCCCTACCTCCCCGCCACCTGAAGCCTCCGCTCCAGGAGGTTGGTAAAGAAGGTAAGCACGGTGGTGAGGAGCAGGTAAATGGCCGCCACCGCCAGGTAGACCTCCACGGGCCGAAAGGTGGCCGAGATGATGCGTTGCCCGGAAAGGGCCAGCTCGGTAAGGGCGATGACGCTGGCCAAGGAGGAATCCTTGAGGAGGGCCACCACGTTGTTGACCAAAGGAGGCACCACGATGCGCAGGGCCTGGGGCAGGATCACGAAGCGCATGGTATCCGCCGGGGAGAGCCCTAAGGACCAGGCGGCCTCCCACTGCCCCTTGGGAATGGCCTGGATACCCGCCCGCACCACCTCGGCGTTATAGGCTCCCACGTTGAAGGAAAGGGCGATGAAGGCCGCCCAGTAGGGGGTGAGAACCTGCTGGGCCTCGGGCCAAAGGGGCTTTAACAGAAGGGGCAAGGCGTTGTAGGCGAAGAGGATCTGCACCAAAAGGGGTGTACCGCGGGTAACCCAGATGTAAAAGCTGGCGGGAAGCCGTACCCAAAGGCGGCGGGAGAGGCGGAACATCCCGGCAAACACACCAATGACAAGCCCCGCCAAGCCCGAGATTAAGGTGAGCTTTAAGGTGATCTCCGCCCCCAAGGCCATGGCCTGGGCCGCGGAAGCCGCCCGGTCAGGGCCAAAGCCCGTGAGGAGGAAGTAGCGCTCCAGGACCACGCCCAAAAGGGCGAACAAGCCAAAATACCCCCCAAGGAGGAGGGCCAGGAACACGAAAACCCGCAACCAGGATGGCATCTTCAAGGCAGGGAAAGGGCCCAGGGCACCCCATTACCCCGGGCCCGAACCTGGCTTACTTACAGCGCACGTCCTCGCCGAACCACTTCTTGCTGATCTGGGCGTAGGTGCCGTCCTTCATCAGGTCGGCAAGGGCCTGATTAAGTGCCTGGAGCAGGCTCTTATTGCCCTTAGCCACCGCCATGGCTACCCTTTCCTGGAAAACCAACTCTCCAAGCTGGAGGGTATTCTCCAGCTTTCGCTCCTTGATGGCCTCCTTGGCCACGAACCGGTCCGTGATCCAGGCGTCCAAGCGGCCCGAGAGGAGGTCTTGAAGGGCATCGGGGTCCTTCTGGTAGGTGCGCACCTGCTTGATGCCGGGAATCTTCTGGGCAGCCTCCATGTAGGTGGTGCCGATCTGCACCCCCACCACCTTGCCCCTTAGCTCCTTGGCCGTCTTTGGGCCTCCCTTCTTGCTCACGATGATGCCGCCCGTGCAGTAATGGGGGTCGCTGAAGTCCACGGCCTTGGCCCGTTCCTCGGTGATGCCGTGGGAGGCGATCACGAAGTCAAACCGGCCCTGGTTCAGCTGGATGAGGAGGCTGTCAAAGGCCTGGGTGATCCAGACGGGCTTCAACCCCAGCTTTTTGGCGATGGCGTTGCCCAGATCGATCTCAAACCCTACCAGCTGGTTTTTCTCGTCAAAGTAGTTGAAGGGGGGAAACTCCCCCTCCGTGCCGATGCGGATCTCCCCGGAGCGCCTGATCTGGTCCAGGGTGCGCACCTGGGCAAACCCCACCGCAAGGCCTAGCAGTCCCAGCACAATCAACCAACGTTTCATGCTCCACCTCCCCTGTAATACGGGCCGATTATACCGGCAGCAACCCCCTCGTCAAGGCAGGGAGAAGAGGGCTGGCCTTACCCATAGGACCCTCTCCCATCTTTCCCAAGGCCATCCCCCGCTAGGCCCAGCGCACCCACTCCACCCGACCGGTGACGGGATGCCTGAGGGCCAACCTCACCCCGTAGGCGTAGCTCCCTGGGCGGGAAGGGCGGTAGAGAACCTCAAACCCCCCGGGACCCTGGGCCATGGGCACCACCTCCAGACCCCCACCCGCACGGCGCACCACCAGCTGGACCTCGAGGAAAGGCCTTAGGGCCTCCGGCACCTCCCCCTCCAAATAGGCCCGCGCCCGCAAGGGCTCCCCGTTTAAGGTCAGGTCCCCAGGAACCTCCACCCGGAGGGCCAAGGCATAAAAGGCGGGCAAGGCCTCGTGGAAGGCGCGTAGCACCTCCTCCTGACCTTTCGCCTTCCCCGCCCACTCCTGCCCCCTTCCATAGAGGGCCAGGTACTCCCGCACCATGCGGGCGGCGCTGAACCTGGGGCCCACGGTGCGAAGGCTCTCGTGGACCATGGAAAGCCACCCCGAGGAGTAACCCTCAGGCCCCTTGGCGTAGAAAAGGGGAAGTACCTCCCCCTCCAGCACGTCGTAAAGAGCCTGGGCGTCGGCCATGTCCTGGACTTCCTCGCTCTCGTAGACCCTTTCGTCACCGATGGCAAAACCGTTCTTCCCGTTGTAGGCCTCAGCCCACCAGCCGTCCAGGACGCTTAGGTTCAAGACCCCGTTCAAAGCCGCCTTCATCCCGCTGGTGCCCGAGGCTTCCATGGGCCTGCGGGGGGTGTTGAGCCAGACATCGCTGCCATGGACCAGAACCCGGGCCAGGTACATGTCGTAGTCCTCCAGGACCACCATGCGGTCCTCGAGGCCATACTCCTTGATCCTGGCCATGAGCTCCTGTAGGTAGGCCTTGCCGGGCTCGTCCTGGGGATGGGCCTTGCCCGCAAAGACAAACTGCACGGGATAGGGCCCCTTTAGGATGCGCAGGAGGCGTTCGGGATCCTTAAAGAGCAACACGGCCCGCTTGTAGGTGGCAAAGCGGCGGGCAAAGCCGATGGTGAGGGCCTCGGGGTCGAGGACGCGCTCCGCCTGGCGGAGGCGGCTTGGGCTTTCCCCGTTCCGGCGGCGTTGCTCATATAGGCGGGCCCGCGCCTCCCGCACCAGCTCAGCCCTGAGGTCCCGATGGATGCGCCAAAACTCCTCCCCCAACCCCTCCACCCTCCAGGTGGCGGGGTCCTCAGGATGCCTTAGCCAGTCAGGGCCAAACACCTCGGCATAGTGGCGCCGCAACCTGGGGTGGAGAAAGGTCCAGGTGTGGACCCCATTGGTGATGTGTCCGATGGGCACCTCCTCCCGCAAAAGCCCCGGCCATAGGTGGTGGAACATCTCCCGGGACACCTCCCCGTGCAGGCGGGAAACCCCACCCGCCTGGGCGCTGGTCCTAAGGGCCAGGTTGGACATGGAAAAAACCTTGCCCCAGGGCTTCTCCTCGAGGCCCAGGGCAAAAAAGCCCTCCTTGTCCAAGCCCAGCTTTTCCCAGAAGCCCAAGAGGTACCGTTCCACAAGCTCCAAGGGGAAGGCATCGTGCCCTGCGGGCACCGGGGTGTGGATGGTGAAAAGGGCCCCGGCCCGGGCCAGCTCCAAGGCCACCGGGAAGGCATACCCCTCGGCCACCAGCTCCCGCACCCTTTCCAGGCCCAGGAAGGCCGAGTGCCCTTCGTTCATGTGGAAGACCTGGGGGTTAAGCCCCAAGGCCCGTAGGAGCCGGACCCCCCCGATCCCCAACACCATCTCCTGCTGGATGCGCATCTCCAGCCCGGGGGCATAAAGCCTGGCGGTAATGGCCCGGTCCTCCGGGGCATTCTCCGGGAGGTCCGCGGTGAGGAGGTATACGGGAACGGCACCCACCTGTACCCGGAAGGCCCCAAGCCAGACCGTCCGCCCGGGAAACTCCACCCCCACCCGCAAAGGGCGGCCCTCCTGGTCCTGCACGGGCAACAGGGGAAGCTCCTCCGGGTGCAGGGTCTCGTACACCTCCACCTGGGCTCCCTCCGGGGAAAGGCGCTGGTGGAAGTAGCCCTCGTGGTAAAAGAGCCCCACCCCTACCAGGTTCAGGCCCAGGTCGCTGGCTGACTTGATGTGGTCCCCAGCCAGCACGCCAAGCCCCCCCGAGTAGATGGGCAAGGAGCTGTGGAAGCCGTACTCCGCGGAGAAGTAGGCCGCAAGGGGCCCTTCCTTCGCCTCCCGTTCCTTGAGGTAGGCCTCCAAGGCCGCCACCACCGCTTGGACCCGGGCGGGATAGGTGCTCCCCGCCAGGGCCTCGAGGCGGGCCGGGTCCACCTCCAAGAGCAACTTGACGGGATTGCCGCGGAAACGCTTCCAAAGCGCGGGATCGATCTCCTGAAAAAGCTCCGCTGCCTCCGGATTCCAACTCCACCAGAGGTTATAGGCCAGCTTCCTTAACCCCTTAAGGGCCTCGGGAAGCTCTGGCATGGCAGTAAGGTGCCCAAGTACCTTCACAAAGGGGATTATACCCGCTCCTCCGCCCAGCCCCAAACCTGCCCTGCTTATAGGACAAGGAAGCTTTTCTACGCTCAGCAAGGCGCAAAGCTCAGCGTAGCCGGCGCCACAGCTCCGGGCTGAAGAGGAGGACCACGGGAAGGATCTCGATCCGCCCCGCCCACATCTGGAAGATGAGGACCATCTTGGAAACAGGATGGAGTTCCGCATAGGAGCCCATGGGACCCACAGCTCCCAGCCCCGGCCCGATGTTGCCGATGGCCTGGGCACTGGCGGTAAAGGCCTCCACAAAACTCCCCTCCAAAAGCGCCAGGGTCAGGGTACCAAAGCCAAAAAAGAGGGTGTAGAGGAAAATGAAAACGGAGACCTGCCGCATGGCCTCCTCAGAAACCACCCGGTGGCCCAGGCGCAGGGGAAGGACCGCCCTGGGATGCAGGGTGCGGGTGATCTCCCGCCTGAGAAGTCCAAAAAGCAAGAGCCAGCGCACCACCTTTATGCCCCCCGCCCCTGAGCCCGCACTTCCCCCCACAAACATGAGGATTACCAGGATGGCCTGGGCCGGCACCACCCACTGGGCGAAGTCCACACTGGCAAAACCTGTGGTTGTCACAATGGAGATCACCTGAAAGAACGCATGGCGGAGGCTAGCCTCGAGGCTGTACATGTGGTGGGTGTACAGGTAAAGGGCTAGGAGGGAGCCCGCCAGGAGCATCAGCAGGGCATAGGCCCGGAACTCCACATCCTTGAAAAGGGGCTGGACCTCCCGCCCGAAGAAAAGGCGGTACTGCAGCAGGAAGTTCACCCCTGCCAGGAACATGAAGAAGCTTCCTAGCCACTGGGCCAAGGAGGGGTAGGTTGCAAAGCTCTGCGGGTTGGGGCTGAACCCCCCCGCAGGGGTAGTGGTTAGGGCGTTGGCCAAGGCCTCGAAGACGGGTATACCCGCCCACCAATAGGCCAGGAAGGCCAAGGCGGTAAGGGTCAGGTACACCCGCAAGACCGCCTGGGCGGTGTGCCGGAGCCTGGGGGTGAGCCTTTCCTTCTCCACCCCCGTGCTCTCGGCGAAGAAAGCCTGGCGGCCCGCCACCTGAAGCTGGGGAAAGACCACCAAAAAGAGCACCACGATGCCGATGCCCCCCATCCACTGGGTGAAACTCCGCCAGAGAAAGAGGCTCTTGCCAAACTGCTCGAAGTCCGAAAGCACCGTGGCCCCCGTGGTGGTAAAGCCGGAAACAGCCTCAAAAAGGGCGTCTAGGTAGCCCATCCCCCCGGAGATCCAGTAGGGTACGGCCCCCAGGGCGGGCACCAAAAGCCAAAGGAGAGCCACGGCGGCAAAGACCTCGGCCCGGGGCGGCTGGGCTTGGGGATGCCCCGCCCCTTGCAGGGCCTTGCCCAACCCCACCCCCAGCACCGCCCCAAGGAGGAATCCCCGGGCGTCCTCCCCCCAGCCTAGGGCCAAGAGGGCAAAGGCCAGCATGAGAAGGCCAAAGCCCTGGTAGGTGAGGCCCAAGAGGTACAGGCTGGAACGAAACCCTTGCCTACCCGACGATGCGGGCCACGGCTTCATCCGCCACCTCCCGGGCCACCACCAAAAAGAGCCGGTCATTGGGAAGGGCCTCGAGGTCCTCGCGGTAGAGCATCACCCGATGGTCCCGCTCCAGGGCCACCGGGGCCACCTGGGGCGTGGCCAGGGTGCTCAGGTACCGAGGCCTGAAGTTTTCCGGGAGCTCCACCTCCAAGAGCTCGATGTTCTCGTCCATGGTGGACACATGCTCCACGTTCTCGGGCCCTAGGTAGTCCAAAACCGCCCGCACCGCAGCCTGGCGGGGGGTGAGGGGCAGGTCTATGCCCACCTGTTCAAAGAGCCTGCGGGTTTCCGAGCGGGAAACCCGGGTGATCACCTTGCCCACTCCAAGCTGCTTGGCCAGCAGGGAGGCCAGGAGGTTCTTCTCGTCGTTATCGGTCACCGCCACCACCGCATCGGCCTCCTGCAAGCCCTCCGCCTCCAAAAGCTCCAGATCGGTACCGTCCCCTTGGATGATGAGGGCGCCGGGAAGCTCCTGGGAAAGCCATTCGCACCGCTCGCGGCTGGGCTCGATGATCACCACCTCGAGGCGCCGCCTTAGAAGCTCCTGGGCCACCATGAACCCCACGTTCCCCCCACCGATGACCATCACCCTGTGCACGCCCCGCCCCGTGGCAAAGTAGGCCTCCAGCTCAGGGAAAGCCCTTAAGGAGGTGACGAAAAGGATCTTGTCCCCGGGCTCCAGGATGACCTCGGGGTACTCCGGGTGGGCGAAGCTCCAGAATGCTCCGTCCCGCACCAGCCCCACCACCAAAACCCCCTCCGGCCAAGGCAGCTCGGTCAGAAGGCGGTGGGCGTAGGGGCCACCCTCCTTGACCCGGTACTCCACAAAGCGCAGACGCCCCTCCGCCAGCACCTCGGTGTCCACGGCCCCGGGAACCAGGATCACCTCCACGATCTCCCGGGCCATGGCCCTTTGCGGCCAGAGGACCTTGTCGATGCGGGTGCCTAGGATCTCGGCGGTGCGGGGGTCGGTGAGCACCTCCACGTACCCGCCCTTCCCCACAAAGCACAGGGTTTCCTTGGCCCCCAGGCCCTTGGCCAGAAGGGAGGCCAGCAGGTTCACCTCGTCAGAGTCCGTGCTGGCGATGAAGAGGTCCGCCCGGTCCACCCCCGCCTCCCTCAGGGCATCGGGATCCGTGGCCCCCCCCACCACCACCTTCACGTCCAGATGGGCGAAGCGCTCCTTGGCCTGGGGGTTGCGGTCCAGAACCACCACCTCGTGGGCTTTTTCCAGGGTGCGGGCCAGTTCCCCGCCCACCTCCCCGCCCCCGGCGATGACGATGTACATACCGCCCCTATCCTAAACCTGGACCCCGTAAAGGTCGTGGGTGTCCGCCCGGGTGATCCGGACCTGGATCCTCTCCCCCACCCGGGCCGTGCCGTCGGTTTCCACATGGACCAACCCGTCGATACCCGGGGAGTCCCGGTAGCTCCGGGCCAGGGCCAAGCCGGGCTCCGGAAGGTCATCCACCAGGACCTCGAGGGTCTTCCCCACGAAGCTTTGGTTTTTCCGCAGGCTGATTTCCGCCTGCACCTCCATGAGCCTGGCCCTGCGTTCCTCCTTGACCTCCTCGGGCACATGGCCCGGAAGGGCGTTGGCCTCGGCCCCCTCCACCGGAGAGTAGGTGAAAACCCCCACCCGGTCCAGCTCCGCCTCCTGCAAAAAGTCCAGGAGGATCTGGAAGTCCTCCTCCGTTTCCCCCGGAAAGCCCACGATGAAGCTGGAGCGGATGGCAAGCTCCGGAACCACCTCCCGCCAGGCCTTAAGGGTCTTCAGGTGGCTTCGGTACCCCCCGGGGCGGCGCATGAGGCGAAGAATCCTTTCGGAAGCATGCTGCAAGGGCACGTCCAGGTAGGGGAGCACCTTTCCCTCGGCCATGAGGGGAAGAAGCTCCCGCACGTGGGGGTAGGGGTAGACGTAGTGAAGCCGTATCCAGGCCCCAAGCTCCGCCATGTGGGTGAGGAGGTCCTTGAGCTCGGCCTTCACCAGGCGGTCTCCCCAGAAGCTTTCCCGGTGGCGGAGGTCTACCCCGTAGGCGGAGAGGTCCTGGGCGATGAGGAGGAGCTCCCGGGAGCCCGTGGCCACCAGCCGGGCGGCCTCCGCCAGGACCTCCCCGGCGTCGCGGGAGCGCAGGCCTCCCCTCAGCTGGGGAATGATGCAGAAGCTACAGCGGTGGTCGCATCCCTCGGAAAGCTTCAGGTAGGCGTAGTGCCGGGGGGTGAGCTTCACCTGGGGTGGGATGAGGTCCAAAAGCGGGTGGCGGGGTGCGGGCAACACCTCCTGCACCGCCTCCAGGACCCGCTCCACCTCCCCCGGGCCAGTGACCTCCAGCACCTTGGGGTACCTTTCCCGGATCACCTCGGGCCTGGCCCCCAGGCACCCCGTCACCACCACCTTGCCGTTTTCCCGCAGGGCCTCCCCGATGGCCTCGAGGCTCTCCTCGATGGCCGGGGTGATGAAGCCGCAGGTGTTCACCACCACCAGCTCCGCCTCCTGGTAGCTGGGGCTGGTCTCGTAACCCAGGGCTTTCAGCCGGGAAAGGATCTGTTCGGAATCCACCAGGGCCTTGGGGCAACCCAGGCTCACAAAACCGATCTTCGCCATAGACCTCCGGGAGCCCCAAGGGCCCTCCTCGGGGCTCCAACGGACCAGTATAGCCTTCCTCCAGCTTCCCTTGGAAGGAGTCAAGGGGCCTCAAAGCGGCGGGTGAGGGGCTTTCCCGGCTCCCCCATAGGCCCCAGGTCCTTGCCGTCCAGAAAAACCCGCACCGCCCCGGGGTTCCCCGAGCGCACCTCCACCGGAAGGTCAAAGGCCAGTTCCGCACCCACCTCGGGGATGCCCTCGTACAGCCGCTTCTCCCCCTGGGTAACCCGGAGCCAGCTCCGGCCCTCGAGGCGAAGCACCAGCCTCCCCGCGGAAGCCTCCGCCTGGGGATTGGAAGGGGCGGGCAGGGGGGAAGGCTTGGGCACCAGGCGGTAGCGTAAGGAGAGGTCCCGGTCCAGGTTCACCTCCTCCACCACCGGCTCGTATCCGGGAAGTTCCAACCTAAGGAGCCTTCTGCCCCCCTCCAGGGGAGGCGAGGCCAAGGGGGTCTGGCCCAGATAGAAGCCGTCCAGGTATACCCGGGCCCCTGGGGGCTCGCTTACCACCCGAAGCCCGTAGCGCTCCGGCGGCTCAGGCGAGGGCTCGGGGGGCAGGCTGAGCGTCTGCACCGGGGCAGGACGCAGGAACAGGTACGCCCCGTACCCTAAAGCGCCCAGAAGGACCAAGGCCAGCAAAAGAGGCCAGGGAAAAGGCCGCCGGAAAGCCGGCGGGGGTGGGAGCGTAGGGGTGGGGGCCCGGGGATAAAGGGCCAGAAGGGGCTCGGGATCCAGCCCCAAGAGAAGGGCGTAACGCCGGAGGTAGCCCCGGGCTAAGGCCGGCTCGGGGAGCTCCTCAAAGCGACACGCCTCCAGGGCCTCCAGCAACTTGGCCTTCAGGGCCAGCCGCGCCGCCGCCTCCTTTAGGGAAAGCCCCTTCTCCTCCCGGGCCCGCCTTAACCTCTCCCCCAGTTCGCACACAAGGCTATTCTAGCCCGGCAAAGGCCAAGGCCACCCGGGCCGCCAGGCGGGCGTTTTCCAGGAGGAGCCTTTCGTTCACCCGGTCAGTCTCCCCATGGGAAAGCTCGCTGAGGCGCCTCAGGAGATAGGGGGTAAGGGCCTTGCCGAAAATCCCCTCCCGGGCCGCTTGGCGGTTGGCCTCCTCCACCCAAAGGGCCACCTCCTCGTAGGAAAGGCCCTGGGAGACGGGGTTCACCAGGAGGACCGCCCCTAGGCCCAGCTCCCGGGACTTGCGGAGGAGCAAGGCGGCCTCGAGGGGGGTTTCCACCCGGGCGGGCACGGGGAAGGGGGAGGAGGGGGAAAAAAAGGCGGGCAGGCGGTCCGTGCGGTAGCCCACCACGGAAACCCCCAGGGTCTCCAGGCGCTCTAAGGTGGCCCTTAGGTCCAAGATGGCCTTGGGCCCGGAGGAAACCACCAGGATGGGGGTGCGGGCAAGGGCCAAAAGATCCGCGCTCTCGTCAAAGGGCTCGGGATGCACCCCCCCGATCCCCCCGGTGGCCAAGACCGGTATCCCGTGGCGGTGGGCCAGGTGGACCGTGGCCGCCACCGTGGTCCCAGCGCTTTTCTTCTGGACCAAGAGGGCGGGGAGGTTCCAGAGGCTCGCCTTCTCCGCACCCCCTTGGGCCAGGGCCTCCATCTCCTCCTGCGAAAGGCCGAGGCGCACCTCCCCCTGCACCAGGGCGATGGTCTTGGGGATGGCTCCTTCGGCCCGCACCGCCTCCTCCAGGGCCATAGCGGTGCGCAGGTTCAAGGGGTAAGGCAATCCATGGGTCAGAAGGGCGGATTCCAGGGCCACCCACGCTTCCGCCATGGGGGAAGGATACCATGCCTCACACCTCCGGCCACACCACCACCTCCTCCCCCACCTGGAGCCCGTGGAAGAGGAGAAGCTCGGGCGCCAGGCGGATCTCCACCCCCAGACCCTCCACGCCCTCCACGGAAAGGAGCACCTCCTTTTTAGCCTTTACCCTTACCCGCTGGAAGGGGCCATAATGCTCCCGCCAGGTGGAAAGCAGCAAGGCATCCACCTGCGCCCCCTGGCGCCCCAGGGCTAGGCGGAGGCGGGCCGTGCGCGGCACCCGGGGGAACACCTCCACCAGGCGCAGCCGGGCCAACTGGCCCAGGCGCCTCAGGACATCCCCCAGGGGCAGGGCCAGGCGGGAGGCCAGGTCCAGGGGGCTCTGGCCACCCCCCAGGGCCAAAAGGAGGGAAAGCTCCGCGGGGTCCAGGGTACTTTGAACCGCCTGGGCCCGGGATCCCGGCCGCACCAGGTCAAAAGGACCCACCGCCACCCGCTCGTCCAGATGGCGGATGGCCTGCAAGAGGTAGGCCTCTAGGGGCCCTTCCAGGGAGCTTAAGGGAGGGCGCACGCCAAATAGGAAGCGAAAGCGCCCCTCCTTCAACCCCAGCACCTCCAGCAAGGCCTCCTGCCCCACCTTCTCCCCAAACACCGCATGGACGGGACGGCCCTGCTCCAGGAAAACCTCCCCCTTTCCCTCCCCTGCCTCCACGACAAAGACCCCGGTCTTTCCCCCCTGGGCGAGGAGCTGGAGCCAGTCTATGGGGCCTAGGAGGCGGAAATCGCCTTCCATAGAGAACCTAGGTACCCCTTGCCGAAGAAGTGGACGTGGGCCAGGAGGTAGTAAACCTGGTACCGGGTCAGGGCCTCCTCCACCTCCTTCGGGATGGGGTAAAGAGCCTGGTAGGCCTGCCAGAAAGCCTGGGGAAACCCTCCAAAAAGGCGCATCATGGCTAGGTCCACCCCCCGTTCCCCCACGAAGAAGGAAGGATCCAAGAGGGCAGGCCCCTCCGGGGTAAAGCGGAGGTTGCCATGCCAAAGATCCCCATGTAGGGGTGCAGGGCCCTCGGTGGGTAAGGGCCTTTGGAAGAGGGCCTCCACCTTAGGCCCAAGGCCCTCGAGGCGGTCCCAAGTAGCCTGCAGGAGAGGCTCTATGCACCGCAAGAAGAAGAACTCTGTCCAGTCCCTCCCTTCCCCACCCGGCAGGGCAAAGGTGCCTAAAAACCCCGCCTCCGCCCAATAGAGGGCTTCGCGCTGGCGGTGTAGACCCGCCAGCATGCGGGCTAGGCCCTCCCAATCGGGCGGCCCCTCCGGCAAATATTCCAAGACCAACCCCTCTTCGGCCGCGAGGAATACCCGGGGAACCCGTACCCCCCGCTCGGCTAAGGCCCTAAGCCCCCGGGCTTCCGCGGGGAAGAGGCCTATGGGAGGGTTTGGCGCCGTCTTCACCACATAGTCCCCCAGGCGGTACACCCGGGAAATGTCCCCGCCGTATAGGGCTTGGGGCGAACCCTTGGCCTCAAGCCCCGCCCGTTCAAGGAGTTTTCTGAAGTCCATCCTCCTCCAGAAGGCGGTCCAGAAAGGCCCTGACCGCGGCCTCCACCATCCAGTAGACCTCTTGGCAGTCCTCCAGGTCCCCATAGTACGGGTCCGGCACCTCCCCCCCGCCCAGGTAGTCCAGGAGGAGGCGTACCTTCCCCTTGGCCTCGGGGAAACGCCTTTCTACCTCCTCAAGGTTCTCCCGGTCCATCACCAGGATGTGGTCATAGCGGAGGGCATCCTCCCGGGTCATCTGCCGGGCCACATGGGGGAAGTAGGCCCCCTCCCGCTCCAGCACCTTGCGGGCCCGGGGATCCATGGGCTCCCCGGCGTGCCAAGCCCCCGTGCCCGCGGAATCCACCTCAAACCGGGCCTCGAGGCTCCGCTCCCCAATGAGCTTGCGAAAGGCCCCTTCCGCCAGGGGGCTTCGGCAGATATTCCCTAAGCAGACGAAGAGCACCCGTACGGGACGGTCCATGCCTCCCATGATAAGGGGCTTCCTAGTAGGGAACCTCCGCCACCACCTCCGTACCCTTCCCCGGCTCCGAGCGCACCTGGAAACGCCCACCCCGGGCCTCCACCCGCTCCCGCATCTGGGTGAGGCCAAACCCGCCTAAACCTCGGGCCTCGGCATTTTGGAATCCCTTTCCATTATCCCGGACCACAAGCCGCGCCCCCCTCTCCCCTAAGGGGAGGAGTTCCACCTCCACCCGGCTAGGCTTTCCGTGCTTGGCGGCATTGGTGAGGGCCTCCTGCAGAACCCGGAAGAGGACCAGCTCGCTGGCCTGGGAAAGCCCCACCCTCTCAGGTAGGGAAAGCTGCACCCGAAAGCCCGCCTGCTCGGCAAAGGCCTGGGCATAGCGGCGCACGGACTCCAGGAAACCGTAGCGCTCCAGGTCGATGGGCCTCAGGGCAAAGATGCTCCGGCGCACCTCCCGGATCTGCGCCCTAAGGGTTTCCTTCACCTCGGCCAAGGCCTTCAGGGCCGCTTCCTGGTCCTTGGGAAGGAGCCTTTCCGCCAGGTCCAGCTTCAAGGCCATGAAGGCCAGGCTCTGGGCGATGCCGTCGTGGATCTCCCGGGCGATGCGGGTGCGCTCCTCGTTGATGGCCAGCTCCTCTGCCCTCAGGTACGCCTGGGCGTTGCGCACCGCCAAGGCCACCTGGGAGGCCAGGAAGGAGAGGAAGGGAATGCGCCGGGAAAGGCCCTTGCCCTTGAGGACCAGCACCCCCACCGTCTCCCTGGCCTTTAGGGGCAGGGCCAGGGTGTCCTCCTCCACGAACACCGGCCCCTCGAGGCTCCCCTTCCACACCCCATCCGGCAGGAAGGGGTGGGAGGGTAGGGCCAGGTTCCGCACCACCCGGGGTACCAAGAACCCCTCCTCGTCCATGAGGAGAACCCCTCCCCCCTCCGCCTCCGCCCAGGCCTGGATCCTCTCCAGAAGCCCTTCCAGAAGCCGGTCCAGGTTGGCCTCAGCCTTGAGGGCTTGGTCCACCTCAAAGAGGGTGAGCCGGTCCCGGCTTCGGGCCACCACGGATTGCAAGGCTCCCGCCACCTCGTGGGCCAGCACCTCCAAGAAGACCCTTTCCGGCTCCGGGGAACAGGCCTCCAGGTACCCTCTCAAACCCGGAAGCTCCACCCGCATTCCCCCGCACTCCTCCCCGGCATGCACCCCCTCGGCCTCGAGGGCCACGGGATACCCCAGGGTTTCCCCCAAAGCCCGGGCGATCCGGGAGACCGCCTCCTCGAGGTTCTCGCTCTCCAAGGCCTCCCGGAACACCCTACCGGCCGCCAAAAGGCGGCGGTTCGCCTCCTCCAAGGCCCTTTCCGCCCGCACCTTCTCCAGGGTTTCCTGGGCGATCCACTCCAGCACCGCATAGGTGACCAGAGGGCCCACCAAGCCGTAAAAGCCGAGCCGTAGCCAAAGGAGGCTATCCACGTGCCGGTAGGGCAGAAGGGCCAGCTCAAAGACCACCACCACCGAAGCGATCAGGGGCGGCAAAAGCCGCTGGGCCAAGCGCACCAATCGGTAAAGGCTGTGGCTAGCCATCCTTTCCCTTCGTTCCCTCCTTTTTCAGGGAGGAGGCCACCGCATACCGGCTTTGGTGCAGAAGCCCCCTGAGAAGCTGCACCTCCCCCGGGGAAAGCCGGGCCTTGTGGAAGATGCGGCGCAGGCGGCGCATGGCGTAAGGGTGACGGTGTTCGTCCGTGAACCCGATCTCCAATACATACCGCCCCAAATCGGTGAAGAATCCCTCCAGGGCCGCCACGTCCGCCAGTTCCTCCCTGGATGCCCCACCGCTTTCCCCTAGCCAGGCCTGGTAAAGCTCATAGGCAAAGACCACCACCGCCTGGGCCAGGTTTAGGGAAGGCTGCTCGGGAGCGGTGGGGATGGTGCCGATGAGATGGGCCAGGTCTAACTCCTCGTTGGTGAGGCCAAAGGTTTCCCGACCGAAGACCAAAGCCACCTCCCCCTTCACGGAAAGCACGTGGGCCGGTACCTCCCGGGCCGGCACCACCGGGGCCGGGTAGAGCTCGCGGGGTCTTCCCGTGGTGGCCACCACGAAGCTCACCCCCTCGAGGGCCTCCCCAAGGCTTTCCACCGCCACCGCCCGGTCCAGCACCTCCTCGGCATGCACCGCCAGCCAGTAGGCCTCCCGGGCCCAGGGAGGGCCCACCCGGGGCGAAGGCTTCACCAGGTAAAGCCGCGAAAGGCCAAAGTTCCGCATGGCCCGGGCCACGGCACCCACGTTCATGGGCTCCTGGGGTTCCACCAAGACGATGCGCACGCGTTCCAACACAGCCTCCTCCTCGAGGTCCTCACTGCCCGGGTGGGGGGGCAGGGAAAGCCTCCTCGTTAGAATCCGGGGGATGGTTCATGGACCCTATCCCAGCCGGTGGGGCTTCCCGAAGAGGCCCAGCTCCCTGCGAAGGCGAAGCCTGCGGGAGGGCCACGGGTACCTTCCCCTGAGGGAACCAAGCCCTTATCCCCCCCTGGGAGGGCTGGCCTGAAAGGAGATCCATCTCCGCCTGCACAAGGCCCGCAGGGGGGGAGAAATCCCCCCCAGGCCGTCCCCGCAAGGCCCCCGCCACGAACTCCCGCCAGATGGGAGGGTTGACCACGGAGCTGGAAGGCTCCCTTCCTCCCATGCGCAAGGGCTTGTTGTCATCCCGGCCCACCCAGACCACCGCGGAAAGCCCCTGGGTGACCCCAGCGAACCACAGATCCCGGGCCTCGTTGGTGGTCCCGGTCTTTCCCCCCACCACCCGCCCGGGGATGCGGGCCCCCTTGGCCAGGCCCTTTTCCCCCAGGTCGTAGACATATCCCTTCAGGAGGTCCCACCCCTGGTAGGCCACCAGGGGATCAAAGAGCCTCCGCCTTTCCGGAATGGCCTGGTAGAGCACCTGGCCCTGAGCGTCCTCCACCCGCCTCACGTATATGGGGGTGACCCGGTAGCCCCCATTGGCGAAGGCGGCATAGGCTGCCGCCAGGTCCACCGGGGTGATGGAGGCTCCCCCGATGGCGATGGCCAGGGTGGGATACTTCACCGCAAAACCCGCCTGGGAGAGTTTTCTCGCCACCTTCTCCACCCCTATGGCCTGGGCGGTGTAGATGGCGGGCAGGTTGAGGGAGAGGTCCAGGGCATAGCGCACCGTGATCTCCCGGTGGAGAAAGGTACCGGAGAAGTTCTTGGGCCGCCATACGCCCCCCTTCTGGCTGGGATCGGGAAACTCCAGGGGGCGGTCGGGAACCAAGGTGGCCTGGGTCCAGCCCTCCTCAAAGGCGGTGGCGTAGACAAAGGGTTTCACCGCACTCCCAGGATTGCGCAGGGCCCGGGTGGCCCGGTTGTACTCATCCCCCTCCCTCCTTACCCCCCCCACCAGGGCCAGCACCTCCCCCGTCTCGGGGTCCAGGCCCACCATGGCCAGCTCTGCCCCCTCGGGAAGCCTGGCCCCCTTGGCCGCAGCCTCCGCTGCCCGTTGCATGACCGGGTCCAAGGTGGTGTACACCTTAAGCCCCCCCTCACCGTAGACCTTTTCCTTTCCGAAGCGGGCCTCGAGGAAGCGGCGCACCTCGAGGACGAAATGGGGGGCCATCCGATAGTCCAGTTGCCTGAGGATGCGGGCCTCGGGATCCACCAGCCTGGCCTCCAGGAGGTTTCCCTCCCCGTCGTAGCGCACCTCCCACCCCTTGGGGGCAAGGGGCTCCCGCCAGGCGGCCTCGGCCACCTCCCGGCTCACCCAGCCTTCGGCCACCATCTGGTCCAAAAGCAGGCGCATCCGCTCCCGCACCCCCTTCAGGTCCTGGTACCGGGCGTTGGGGGCCGGGATCAGGGAGGCCAGGTAGAGGCCTTCCGCCAGGGTCAAGGCGGCAGGGTCCTTGCCGAAATAGGCCTCCGCTGCCCCCTTGATGCCCACGGCGTTGCCTCCCCAGGGCACCACGTTCAGGTACATCTCCAGGATCTCCTCCTTGGTGTAGCGCCTCTCCAGCTCGAGGGCCAAGGCCCACTCCTTGAACTTGCGTTCCAGGGAACGGGTCTGGGCCAGCTCCTTGAGGAGGGTGTTCTTGATCACCTGGGTGGTGATGGTGCTTCCTCCTTGGAGATCCCCCCGAAGGATGGCGTAGAGGGCCCCTAGAAGGCGCACGAAATCCACCCCGTAGTGCCGGAAAAACCGGCGGTCCTCGGAAAAGACCACCGCCGCCACCGCCGCCGGGGACACCTCGGTAAGCCGCACCAGGCTCCGGTGAATGGCCCTTCCCTCCTCCACGCTGGCGATCTGGGCCAAGGGGGTACCGTCCCGGGCATAGAGGGTGGAGGTGGCGGTGAGGCGCAACCGATCAAACTGGGAGAGGTCGGGAAGGTCGCGGGTGTAGGCATAGGCCAGGTAGCCCAAGGCCAGGCCCAATCCCCCCAAAAGGCCGGCCAGCAAAAGGAAGAGGAAGCGGAGCACCCGCACGGCCCTCAGTTTACATGGGCCTCCCCCAACCCCAAAAAGCGGTAGAGCTTGTCCCGGGTGAGGGGCTTCTCTATGGCCTTCACCCGCACCACTTGGGCGGTGGTCCGGTGCTTCTCGGTGGGCTCTATCAGCACCGCCAAGGGCACCTCCTTAAGCCGGCGCACATGCCGGATGCGGGCGGCCACGGCAAAGGGATCCACGTCCAGGTCTTGGTCCAAAAGCACATACCTGGGCGTGTGGTCCACAAGCCAAAAAAGGCCTTCCCGGGCCAGGTCAAAGTGGCGGACAGGGATGCCCCGCTCGGAAAGCACCAGATCCACATAGGCCCGCAGGGCATCGTTGCGGCTTAATAGGAGAAGCCCCGGGTAATCCGTCGCCACGGGGCTAGTCTATCGGGGGGTTGCGAAAAGGATGTGAAAAAATCTGGCTGGGGCGCGTGGACTCGAACCACGACCGGCGGATCCAAAGTCCGCTGTCCTGCCATTAGACGACGCCCCAGCGCTAAGGGTCTGCCCCGATGGGCAAGGCCATCAAGATTGTAGGGCAAAGAGGGCCTCCCGTCAAACCCTCTCGCCTAGGCCATGTCCGGATGGGATCACACGTTGAAGAGAACGTAGAGGACATCCCCATCCTGAACCTCGTACTCCCTGCCCTCGAGGCGCACCCAACCCCGCTCCTTGGCCTTGGCCCATCCCCCAGCCTCCACCAGCTTTTCCCAGGAGATGACCTCGGCCCGGATAAAGCCCCTCTCCATGTCGGAGTGGATCTCCCCCGCCGCCTCTGGGGCCTTGGTTCCCCGGCGCACCGTCCAGGCCCGCACCTCCTTTTCCCCGGCGGTGAAGAAGGTGATGAGGCCAAGCGCCCTATACCCCGCCTGGGCCAGGCGCTGGAGGCCGCTCTCCCTTAGGCCATAGGCGGCAAGGAGCTCCTTTGCCTCCTCCTTTGAAAGCTCGGCCAGCTCCGCCTCCAGCCGGGCGGAAACCACCACCACCTCTGCCCCCTCGGCCGTGGCCTTTTCCCGCACCGCTTGGACGTGGGGGTTACCCTCCCCCTCAGGCAGGTCCTCCTCGCCCACGTTGGCCACGTAGATCACCGGCTTAGCGGTGAGGAGGGGGGTTTCCTTGAGGAGGCGGCGAAGCTCGGTATCCTTCCCCTCCTGCCCGTCCCAGGGAAAGGTGCGGGCAGGCTTTCCCCCCTGAAGGTGGGCGTGAAGGGCCTCCGCCACCTCGAGGGTGGGGGCCAGGTCGCGGTTGGCCCGGGCTTCCTTTCTCAGCCGCTCAAGCCGCCTTTCCCAGGTGGCGAGGTCTGCGAGGAGGAGCTCGGTTTCCACCACCTCGGCATCCTCCAGGGGATCCACCCGGCCCATCACGTGCACCACATCGGGGTCGGGAAAACAGCGGAGCACGTGGGCGATGGCCGCCACCTCGCGGATGTGGGCCAGAAACTGGTTGCCCAGGCCTTCCCCCCTATGGGCCCCCTTGACCAAGCCAGCGATGTCCACAAACTCCACGTGGGTGGGGACGATGGGGGGCTTCCGACCCCCCTTGGCAAACACCTCCTGCAAGGCGTAAAGCCTCTCGTCCTCCAGGGATACCACGCCCACGTTCTTGTCAATGGTGGCGAAGGGGTAGTTGGCCGCCAAAGCCCCAGCCCGGGTGAGGGCGTTAAAGAGGGTGGACTTGCCCACGTTGGGCAGACCGACGATTCCCACAGCCAGCATCTCGACCTCAAAAAAAGCCCCACCAAGGGGCCTCTTTTCATCCTATCACACCCTTTGCGTATGATGGCAGGGTATGGACCTGGCCGCCCACATCGACCACACCCTCTTAAAACCCACCGCCACCCCGGAAGAGATCCTGAAGGTGGCGGAGGAAGCCTTGGAATACGGGTTTTTCGGCCTCTGCATCCCCCCGTCCTACATCCCCTTGGTGCGGGAGCGTTACCCCCATGCCCCTTTTCGCCTGGTGACCGTGGTGGGCTTTCCCCTAGGCTACCCAGCCAAGGAGGTCAAGGCCCTCGAGGCGGCCTTGGCCCTTGCCCAAGGGGCCGATGAGGTGGATATGGTGATCCACCTGGGCCGAGCCTCCGCCGGAGATTACGCCTACATCGAGGAGGAGGTCCGCGCCGTGCGCCAGGCGGCACCCAAGGCGGTGCTCAAGGTGATTCTGGAAACAGGCCACTTCGCCCCTGAGGCCCTGGGCAGCCTGGCCGAGGCGGCCATCCGGGGCGGGGCCGACTTTTTGAAAACCTCCACCGGCTTTGGACCCCGGGGGGCCAGCCTGGAGGACGTGGAGCTCCTGGTCCGGGTGGCCCGGGGCCGGGCCCAGGTGAAGGCGGCGGGAGGCATCCGCGACCGAGAGGCCGCCATCAAGCTCCTCGAGGCGGGGGCCACAAGGCTGGGCACCTCCAGCGGGGTGGCCTTAGTGAAAGGGGAGAGCGGGAATGGGTACTAAAAGGCGGCGGGAAAAGCCCACCCTGGGCGGGCTTCCCGGCTATTTGCTCCTCCTGGTCATCCTCCTCCTCTGGCTTTTCCAGGAGCTCCGCCCAGGCCCCCCTTCCCCTCCCCCTCAGGCGGAAGCGGGGGGCGCGGAGGTCTACTTCATGCCCCGGGAAGGGGAGGCCGCCAAGGCCCGGCTCATCGCCCTCATGGACGGGGCCAAGGAGAGCCTGGAGGGGGCCTTCTATGAGTTCCGCGACCTGGAGATCGCCAAGGCCTTGTTCAGGGCCAAGGAGCGAGGGGTGAGGGTCAGGCTCTACGGGGAAAGCGACTACCGAAGCGATTTCCGCCGCTACCTGGTGGGGGGCGCCCTGGGCCAAGGGGGAAACACCCCCAGGGTACCCCAGGAAGCCCTGAGGCAACGGGTCAAGCCCCTATCCCTGGACTGTGAAGAGATCGTGGGCATCCCCGTTTGCTTTGACGAACGGGAAGGCTTCATGCACCACAAGTTCTTGGTGGTGGACGGACAGGTGGTGTGGACGGGAAGCACCAACATGACCTGGAACGCTTTTGCTCAAAACAACGAAAACAGCCTCCTTTTGCCCTCTGCCGCCTTGGCCCAAGGCTACGCCCGGGAGTTTGCCGCCCTTTTTGGCGGAACCAAGGAGGGTTTAGGGGAACCGCTAGCCTTCAGCCTTTCCCCGGAAAAGGGCATAGCGGCGCAGGGTACCGCCTACTTCAGCCCCAAAGGGGGTGCCCTGGCCCGACAAGCTCTTCTGGAAAGGCTTAGGGCTGCCAGGAAGGAGATCCTGGTGGCCGCCTTCGTGCTCACGGACCGGGAGGTGGTGGAGGCTTTGGTCCAGGCCCACAGGAAAGGGGTGGGGGTACAGGTCCTTCTGGAAACCCGCAACCTAAAGGATAGCCGGGAAGACGAGCTCCTACGGGCCGGGGTGGCGGTGCGCAAGGATGGCAACCCCTACACCCTGCACCACAAGGTGATGGTCATCGACGGCGCCTTCGTGGTCACGGGAAGCTACAACTTCACCGCCAGGGCGTGGCAGGTGAACAACGAAAACCTCCTGATCCTGCAAAGCCCCGGCTTGGCGGAGCGCTACCGGGAGGAGATCCTAAGGCTATGGCGGGAAGGGCAACCCCTTTAGTGCTCACCCTGGCCTCGGGAAGCCCTAGGCGCAGGGCCCTCCTCGAGGCCCTGGGCTTTCCCCTAAGGGTGGTGCCCCCAAGGGTGGAGGAAACCGGAGCCGACCTTCCCCAGGACCCCAGGGAGTTGGCCCTAGCCCTAGCCCTGCGCAAGGGAGAGGAGGTACTGGGGGAGTGGGTGCTGGCGGCGGACACCGTGGTGGACCTGGACGGCCAGGTCCTCGGCAAGCCCAAGGATCGGGGGGAAAACCACCTCTTCCTCCGCCTCCTTTCCGGCAGAACCCACCGGGTCCACACCGCCATCTACCTGCGCACCCCTCAGGACCTGGTGGTGGAGGTGCACACCACCCAAGTCCGCTTCCGCCCCCTTTCCGAGGAGGAGATCGCCTGGTACGTGCAGAGCGGAGAAGGCCTGGACAAGGCAGGGGGCTACGGGGCCCAAGGCCTGGGAATGGCCCTCCTGGAGGGAATCGAGGGGGATTTCTACACGGTGGTGGGCCTGCCCGTGGCCCGGGTCTTCGCCCTGCTTTGGGAAAGGGGGTTTAGGCCGTGAGGGAAGTGGCCCTTCGGCGGGGGCTCTTCCTCCTCCTCCTGGCCCTGGGCCTGGCCATGGCGGCCTTAACGCGCCCCCTTGCCCCCCGCCTAAGCCTTACCCTTTCCCCCCTCACCGCGCCCCTGCCGGCCCTGGGCCACCGCCTGGGGCAGAACCTAAGGGCCGCCCTGACCGCCCTCCTTGACCGCCAAGACCTCTATGCGGAGAACCGAGCCCTAAAAGCCCAGCTGGCCCAGCTGGAAAGCGAAAACCGGAGGCTTCGCCTCGAGGTGGAACGCCTCTCCCGGGCCCTCAAGGTGCAGGCCTCGCAGGCCCCAGGGGTGGTGGCGGTGGCCCCGGTGGTGGGGGAGGACCTCTCCGGCCTTTACCGCCGGCTCCTCCTGGGCCTTGGGGAGCGGGATGGCCTCCGGGTGGGCATGCCGGTGACCGCCCCGGAAGGGCTGGTGGGGCTTGTCGTGGAGGTGGAGGAACGCCGGGCCCTGGTGCGCACCCTCTTGGATCCGGAAAGCCAGGTGGGAGTACGGCCGGAAAAGACCCCAGGACGGGGAGTGGCCCGGGGTGTTCCCCCTGACCACCTGGTGGCGGAGTTTCCCCCCACGGTCAAGGTGGCCCCGGGCGATCTGCTCCTCACCGGGGCTCCCTTGGGCCTTTTCCCAGACGGGATCCCCGTGGGCCGGGTGGAACGCCTCGAGCGCGTCCAGGGCGGCCTAAAGCTACGGGCCTGGGTCAAGCCCCTGGTGGAGCTTTCCCTCCTGGAGGAGGTAATCGTGCTGAGGCCCTTATGATGGGGATTCTTCTCCTCCTCACCCTTGTGCTCTCCGGATTCCTAGGGGCCCTCTGGCCCCAAGGGCTGATGGCCCCAGACCTCTTCCTGGTCCTGGCCCTCCTCTACGCCCGTAGCCTTCCCTTTTACTTAGGTCTTCCCTGGGCCTTTTTCCTGGGGCTTGTGCAAGACCTGCTGGGCCTTGGGCTTTTGGGCCTCCACGCGGTGGGGCTCTTGAGCGCCAGCTACGCCTTCTATGCGGCAAGCCGCCGCCTGGCCCCGGAGGAGACCCCAGGGGTTCTCTTTTCCTTTGTGTGGGCCTTTCTGGCCAAGTGGGCGGGCTACTTCCTGGTGGCCTACTGGCTCCGCCTGGAGCTTCCCCCCCTCCTGCCCATGGACCTTCTCCTCGAGGGCCTCTTCACCCTTCCCCTCCTCCTCCTGGCCTGGCGCTTTTTGCCCTCCCCTCGACGACCATGACTGGCCGGCTTTACGCCCTGATGCTCTTCTTCCTCCTGGCCTTCGGCCTCCTGGCCCTTAGGGCCTGGCAGCTGCAGGTGTTGGAACACGAGCGCTACGCCCTGAGGAGCCAGGGCAACTACCTGAAGACCGAGGGAATACCCGCCCCCCGGGGCCGCATCCTGGACCGCAAGGGCCGGGTGATCGCCCAGGACCGGTTGGTGGTGGACCTGGTGTACGAGGGGGGCGAGGTGGCCTTCAAGGAAAGGCTTCTCCCCCTTTTGGGCCTAAAGGAGCTCCCCAAAGTGCAAGGTCCCACGGTTCTGAAGGCGGGGGTGCCTGAGCATCTCCTGCCCACTCTGGCGGAGATCACCGCCGGCCAGAAAAACCTCAAGCTGGTGGAGCGCATCGAGCGCTCCTACCCCAACCCCATCTCGGGCCCCGTCCTCGGGTATGTGCTCCAGGCCAATGCCGAACAGGTGAAGCGGGGATACAGCCCCGACGAGCAGGTGGGCCAAGCGGGCCTGGAGGCGGCCCTCGAGCCCTACCTCAGGGGCAAGCGCGGCCTGAAGGCGGTGGAGGTCAACGTCCGGGGGGAGCGCCTCAGGGAAACCATCCTGGAGGAACCCACCCCCGGGCAGGACGTGGTCCTCACCCTGGACCTGGACCTCCAGCGAGCCGCGGAAAAAGCCCTGGAGGAAGCCTTGGCCGACATCAACGCTGGGCGGAGGTCCAAGGGTCTTCCCCCCGCCACCCGGACCAAAGGGGCCATCGTAGCCGTGAATCCCCAAACGGGGGAGGTGCTGGCCATGGCCAGCGCCCCTTCCTTCGACCCAAGCCTCTTCGCCAAACGGCCCGTACCCCAGGAGGTCCAGGCCCTCCTAAAGGACAAGGACCTTCCCCTCCTGAACCGGGCGGTACAGCCCTACACCCCGGGCTCCACCTTCAAACTGGCCACCAGCTACACCCTGCTGGAAGAGGGCTACGTAAACCCCTCCACCCCCTTCCGGTGCAGCCCCTATATCGTCTTCGGCGGCCAGGTGCGCCGCAACTGGGCCACCCGGGATATGGGCCCCATGACGGTGAAGGAGGCCATCGCCTGGAGTTGCAACACCTGGTACTACCAGGCCGTAGCCCAGGACCCCCTGGGGGTGGTGGACCGCTTGGCGGCCAGGGCCCGCCTTCTGGGCCTGGGGGAGCCTACCGGGCTGGAAATCGCTGAGCGCACGGGGCTTCTCCCCACCCGGGCCTGGAAGCGGGAAGCCCTAAACGAGCCCTGGTACCCGGGGGAAACCCTTTCCCTGGCCATCGGACAGGGCCCCGTCCTCACCACTCCAGCCCAGGTGGCCCGCATGCTATCCACCCTCGCCAACGGCGGGAAGAAGCCCACCCTCCACCTGGTCAAACGCCTGGGCCCAAAGGAGGTTAGACCCCGGCTTGAGCCGGTACCCGGCCGTTTTTGGAACGTTCTCCAGGAAGGTTTACGAAAGACCGTGCGGGAGGGTACCGCCCGCCACATCCTCGGGAACTTTCCCGTACCCACCGGGGGCAAGACGGGCACCGCGGAAACCCCGGGCAAGAGGGCCGGCCTCGAGCACGCCTGGTACATGGGCTACGGCCCCGCTGAACCTGGCTCCCCCTACCCGCCCCTGGTGGTGGTGGCCTTCTTTGAAAACGGGGGGGAGGGAAGCCGCGTGGCCCTCCCTGCAGTGCGCAAGGTGATGGCCGCTTACTGGCAGGTGGAGGAGGCCCAGGCCAGGTAGAATAGCCCCATGCGGCTTCGCGCCACCCCCAAAGCCCTAGCCCTGCGCCTGGACGGGGGGGAAACCCCGGAAGAAATCCAAAACCTCCAGCTACCGGAAGGTCTTCCCCTCGAGGTGGAAGTGGCCGGGCCCGTGCCTCGGGACGCGCTCCAAGCCCTGCTGGAGCTTGGCCGGCCCCTCGTCCTGATTCCCCCCAGAAACCGCCTTCCCGCCGGCACCCTGGTCCTCAGCAAGACCCTGCGTTCCGGCGAACGGGTGGAACATCCCGGCACGGTGGTGGTCCTGGGCGACGTGAACCCCGGGGCCGAGGTGGTGGCGGGGGGGGACGTGATCGTGGTGGGCAAGCTGCGGGGTTTGGCCCACGCGGGAGCGGGGGGCGACGAGGAGCGTTTCATCTTCGCCCTGGAGCTGGCCGCCAAGCAGGTACGCATCGGCCCCCACTTGGCCCAAGCACCGGAGGGGCAGGGCACGCAGGGCCCTGAGATCGCCCGGGTCCAGGAAGGAAAGATCGTGGTGGAGCCGGCTAGAAAGCGATAGTTCCCGTTTCTACCCCGTACCGCTTCAGCACCACATAAATAATCCAACCCGATACCGCCACGTAGAGCCAGATGGGCACCAGCACCTTGGCCCAACGCTTGTGCAGAACAAACTCCCCCCTAAAAGCCCGCCAAATCACATAAAGGGCCAGGGGTCCGTTCAGGGTGGCCAGGAGGGTGTGGCTGATTAGCAGGAGGTAGTAAGCCCCCCGAAAAGCCTCCGGCCCCCCGTAAGTGGTGGTGCCGTGGAGGACCCACTTGGCCAGGTAAAACACCAGAAAAAGGAGGGCTAAAGAAGTAGCCGTCAACATGGCCCGATGGTGGGCGACCCGGTTTCCCCTCTTGATCAGGATGACCCCTGTCACCAGGGCTAACCCGGAAAGCACAATGCTCCAAACCGCCAGCAAACCCAAGAGTTCCCTCACCGCTTCCCCTCCGCTAGCCGCTCGCCCAAAAGGCGCACAGGCTCCAGCTTTGCCGTGCGCCCGTAGCTATAGCCCTTCAGGTAATCCTCCTCCTGGCCCAAAAGCTGGTAGAGCTTCAGATAGGCCACCGCCAAAAGTCCATCCCGCTCGCGCCCTGGGGGAAGCCGGTGGAGAAGCCTGGCGATCTCGCGGAACCTGGAAGCCTGGCTGGCCTCGAGGGGAGTTCCCCTTAAAGCCCGGGCTAGATCCGCCAAGGTGTCGCCGTTCCGCCCCATAACCCCAAGGAGCATATCATACCCCGCCCCTTATGGAACGTGCCGGCTGGTACGGTTCCCAGCAGCATCCACCGCCACCACTATAGCCCCCGCGGGCACCTCTGCGGAAAAGGCCACCGAGGGCTCCTTAGGCAAGGATAGGGGGACGAAACGGCCACCCACCTGGACCACCACCCGGTCCACCTGCACATTGTCCTCCACCCGCCCGTAAACGTGGTATAGATCCCCTTCCCGCTCCCATCGCTCCACCACGATGCGGGGCGGGGACGCATCCAACACCAAGGGCACCCTCTTCTCTCCCCGGTTCCCCCGGACGTCCTCTGCTTGTAGCAAAAGCTCCACCTTCCCAGAAGCCGGAGCCTGCAGGCGGAAACGAAACTGAACCAAGCGCTTACCCGCCTCCTCAGAGGGCAAGATCTCGCGCCCATTCACCTTTACGCTCGCCACCCCTATGGGATCAAAAGCGTAGCCCTGGACCCTGACCTCCCTTCCTGGGGCCACCGCTCCGCCCAAGGGCTCGGTAAGCCCCACCTCAGGGGAAGACGTGTCAGGCCGGCTACAAGAGGCGAGCAATATGAGTAAGACGAGGGGATGCCAGCGCATCCCCCCAATCTTACCCTCCTCTGCTAGAAGCCGTAGTTAGCCCCAAGCTTCAGGTAGTAGACAAAGCTACCTCCTCCCCCAAAGGCATACGCTGGTTGCACCTCCAGGAAAGGCACCACAGGAACGCCGACAATAGGGTACTTAAGGCCCAGCGTCCCGTGAATGCCAAAAGAGTTATTTCCACCAGGAAGAAGCCACAGGTTGCCACCTAAACCCGCATAAGGAAGAACCGGGGAGCCCGTCATGTTCAGGTTCAGCAAAAGATCGGCGCTAACGCCGGTAATAACAACGCCCATGGTAGGGGTGAAGTCAACCCCACCCCGCACTTCGAGGCCCCCTGACAAACCAACCCCCGCGTGGATCCCCCCATTGAAGAGGTTCACGCCGGAGCCCCCAAAAAGTCCCACGTGACCACCTACATAGGGCGCTTGCGCCAACGCCAACCCCAAAGCCACGAGACCACCTAGGATAAGCTTCTTCATTCCTAACCTCCCTTCCGAACAAGCTCTGCTTTAGAGCTTGTTCACGTTAAGGTTATCAAGTGCTGTCGGAAATGTCAATCATGAAGTTATGTCATATAAAGGGCATTAATTCTAACATAACCTTCCGTCAAGTCACACCCCCAGGCCACACCCTCCCCCTTTCCCTCCTGAAGCTCCACCAGGATTTCCACCTCTTCGGAGCGCATGGCCTGGCTGGCCGCCTCCCGGTCAAAGGGAAGGGCACCCCCGGCGTAAAGGGGAATCCCTTGCACCTGGATACGCACCCTCAAGGGGTCAAAACGGGCCCCGGAATTCCCCAGAGCGGCCAGAATGCGGCCCCAGTTGGGGTCATTACCGTAGAGGGCCGCTTTCCAGAGGGCACTTCCCGCTATGGCCCTAGCCACCCGCCTGGCCTCCTCCTCCGTGGCCGCCCCCACCACCCGCACGGTCATGAGCTTGGTGGCTCCCTCCCCGTCCCGGGCGATTTTACGCGCCAGCTCGCGGGCCACTTCCTCCAGGGCGGGGAGGAAGGCCTCGAGGGGCACCGCCCCATGGGCCCCGTTCGCCATCACCAGGGCGAGATCGTTGGTGGAGGTGTCCCCGTCCACGGTCACCTGGTTGAAGGTGCGGTCCACGATGCCTCGCCAGGCCTCCCTCAAGGCCTCCTGGGGCAAAGCGGCATCCGTCACCAAGAAGGCCAGCATGGTGGCCATGTTGGGGTGAATCATCCCGCTTCCCTTGGCCATGCCCACGATCCTCGCCCCCTCCACCTCGGCCTCAGCCACCTTGGGAACCAGATCGGTGGTGAGGATGGCCTCGGCAAAGGCATCGGCATAGGGGGCGAGTTCTATCTGGGGCAACCCCGCCTCCACCTTTTCCACGGGCAGAGGAACGCCGATAACCCCTGTGGAGGCGGTCAAGACCTCTTCCACGGAAACCCCCAGGCGCAAGGCAGCGGCCTCGGCCATACGCCGATCATCCCAAAAGCCCTGCTCCCCGGTGGCACAGTTGGCGTTGCCCGCATTGACCACCACCGCCCGCAAGGCCCTAGCCTGGGCGTAAAGGGCCCTGCCCCGATGAACGCAAGGGGCAGCAGCCCGGTTCTGCGTGGCCACATAGGCCCAGGAAGCGGGAAGACCGGAAACCAACAAGGCGAGATCGGGCTTTCCGGAAGGCTTGATGCCCGCCCGGGTAGCCCCGGCGCGAAAACCCCGGGGAAGCCTTATGGCCATATGCCCTCCTTGGGAAGCGCGGTCTCCTCAGGCAAACCCAGCATCAGGTTCAGGTTTTGCACCGCCTGCCCCGCCATCCCCTTCACCAGGTTATCTAAGGCGGCAAACACCATCACGCGCCCCGTCCTCGCCTCATAAAGGGGTTTCACATCCACCCGGTTGGAAGCATAGGTACCCTTGGTCTCCGGCAAGGCCAAAGTGATCCGCACAAAAGGCTCCCGCGCGTAGAAGTCCTGGTAAAGCTCGTCCAAGGCCTTTTGGCTCCAACTTCCCTCCACCGCCGCCTCCACCGTGACCAGGATGCCCCGGGTCATGGGCACCAGGTGGGGGACAAAGGAGAGGCGCACCTCTCCCAGGGGCCCATGGGTGCGCACCGGACGCCCCTGGGCCAAAAGGCGGCCCAGGTTTCTCTCCATCTCCGGAATGTGGCGGTGAACGCCCCCCACCTTGTAGGGCTTGAGGTTCTCGTTCACCTCGGCAAAGAAGGTACCCTCCCCTTCCCTACCCGCCCCGGAAACCCCGCTAAGGCCCACCACGAAGGCTCCCCGCAAGACACCCTCCGCCGCCAGAGGGGCCAGGGCCAAGGTGGTGGCCGTCACGTAACACCCGGGGTTGGCCACCAGACGGGCCTCCCCTAGCTCCTCCCGATGCAGTTCGGGAAGGCCGTAGACCGCCTCCCGGTAAAGCCCTGGGCTCCTGTGGGGGATCCCGTACCAGGACTCGTAAACCTCCGGGGGAAGCCGGAAGTCCCCGGAGAGGTCTATGACCCGCTTGCCCTCCCCCAAGGCCCGGGGGGCGAGCTCCATGGCAAGCCCATTGGGCAAGGCCAAAAAGACCACCTCTGCCCGCTCCAGAACCTCCTCCAGGGAAGCAAAAAGCTCCCCATCCCATAACTGGGGCCAGGCGGCGGCAAGGGGTTTCCCCTCGTGTTTGCGGCTGCTAAACCCCACCAACTCCACCCCGGGATGGGCCTTGAGGAGGCGGATCAGTTCCCCTCCCCCATACCCCGAGGCCCCGATGATCCCCACCCTTACCACGGCACCTCCAAAGGGAGGCCAGGGAAGGCCAAGAGGCGGCCTTGGGTTGATCCCTGTACCCCCTCATCCGGACCGGGATAGCGCTCCCGGTAATCCTTCCCCTGGCAAAGAAGGATATGGGGCTCCAGATGGGTCTCTGGTGGGCTATCCAAAGGACCCTGCGGCGGTACCCGGGCCCCACCTGAGAGGATGCGCAGGACCCCCTCTGCCCAGCGATCCCCTGGATCCGCAGGGCGGGATCCTATCGGTGCCATTTGGTGGGTCTCTCCCCTCAAAAGCTCCATACCCCGCTCGGGCAGGGGAAGCTGTGGAAACCCCTCGAGGTAAAAGCGGAAAGGCCGGACCATACCCCTAGCTTAGCAGGCGCAGGAGGACGGCCTTAGCGGTGTGGAGGCGGTTTTCCGCCTGGTCAAAGACCCGGCTCTGCCGCCCGTGCACCGCCTCCTCCGTGGTTTCCTCCCCATAGTGGGCCGGAAGGCAGTGGAGGAAGATGCCCTCGGGACGTAAAAGGCGCAACAGTTCCCCGTTTACCTGGAAGCCATCAAAGTCCCTCAGGCGTTTTTCCCTCTCCGCCTCCTGGCCCATGCTGGTCCAGACATCGGTGTAGAGGGCATGGGCTCCCAAGGCGGCCTCCCTGGGATCGTGGGTGAGAAAGGCCCCTGCCTTTTGCAAAAGGCCAGGATCCGGCTCGTACCCCCTTGGCGTGGCCACCCGCACCCTAAGGCCCACCAGGGAAGCCACCTCGAGGAGGGAGTTCAACACGTTATTCCCATCCCCCACCCAGGCCACCTCGAGGCCCTCCCATCCCCCGAAGGCCTCCTTCAAGGTGAGGAGGTCCGCCAGGGCCTGCAAGGGGTGGGCCCGGTCAGAAAGGGCATTGATCACCGGAATGCGGGCGTGGCGGGCCAGTTCCTCCACGGTCCCGTGCCGGTATACGCGGGCGGCAATCCCCTCCACGAAGCGCTCCAGGTTCTTGGCTATGTCCCTCACAGGCTCCCGCTCGCCGATCCCCACCTGTTTCTGGTCCAGGTAGACGGCATGCCCTCCCAGGTGGAGCATGGCCACCTCGAGGGTGGTGCGGGTGCGCAGGGAAGGCTTCTCAAAGAGAAGGGCCAAGACCTTTCCCCTAAGGTCATCCCCGCGGTAGCGCTCCCTTTTCAGCCTCTCCGCCAAGGCCAAAACCGCCTCGATCTCCTGTCGGCCGTAGGCCGAGAAGTCCAAAAGATTCTTGGGCCGGGTGAGGGCGTCTCCCGCCATGAGGCCTATAGCATACCGCACCCTTGCAAACTTATGCAACCCCAAGCCTCAGGTTGACAGGGGATGAACCCCCAGGCTAACATCCCCCTAGCCTCCGAGCCCGGATAGACCCCCTGGGCCTTCCGGGCCGGGCTTCAAGCCCCGGGGTGTCGGGGGCAACCCCGCCGCCTGCCGCGGTTGCAAAGGAGGTAGACATGAGAAAATCCCTTGTGGTTCTAGCAGCGGTTCTTGGAATTTCTGCTTGGGCACAGGAAACCGTGCAGGTAGTGGCGGCAGCGGATCTGCAGTATGCCTTGAAGGAAGTGGCCCAAGCGTTTGAAGCCAAGAATCCCGCGATCCGGGTTTCGCTAAGCTTTGGTTCCTCGGGTAAGTTCTACACCCAGCTCACCCAGGGCCTCGAGGCCGACATCTTTTTTTCCGCCGAAAAGATCTATCCCCAGCTCCTCGAGGAAAAAGGGCTTGCTGAACCCAACACCCGCAAGCCCTACGCCATAGGGCGCATGGTGATCTGGCTGGATCGGAGCCTGGGCCTTAAGCCAAGCCCCGAGGCCCTCAAGGACCCCAGGATCACCCGGCTCGCCATCGCCAACCCCGTGCACGCCCCTTACGGCCGGGCTGCCGTCACCCTCCTGGAACATCTCGGCCTGCTTAAGCGCCGCCCCGACGTTTCCATCCCGGGTTTAAAGAAACCTTTTGCTAGCCTTTCCTGGGAAGAAATCCCTTGGGAGGAGCTTACCCGCGGGGTGGAGGCCTACTGGGACGCAAGTCCCTTAAGGCAGGGGAAGCCCAGCTTCGAGTTCGTGTACGGGGAAAACATCTCCCACACGGCCCAGCTGGCCCTCACCGCCACCAAGGCCGGCATCCTGGCCCTCTCCCTTGCCGTGCATGAAAGCCTTTCCAAACCCGGGGTCTATTGGCTTTCCCCCCTGGGGAGCCACCTTACCCTGGAACAGGACTACGTGATCCTGAAGGGAAGGAAGCGGCCCGAGGTTATGGCCTTTTACCGGTTCGTGGAAAGCCCTGAGGCCCGGGCTACCTTCAAGCGGTACGGGTTCCTACTGCCCGGCGAGAAACCTGAGTAGCATGGACCCCCTCTTCGTTACCGCCCTCAGCCTATCCCTCCAGGTGGCCCTCGTAGCCTCCCTAATCCTTCTCCTCCTGGGCATTCCCCTGGCCTGGACCCTGGCCTTTCGCCGTTTCCCGGGAAAGGCCATCCTGGAGGCCATCTTTCTCCTGCCCCTGGTCCTGCCCCCCACGGTGTTGGGCTTCTACGTCCTCTTGTTCTTGGGGCCTGAGGGCCCCTGGCACAAGGTCACAGGCCTCTCCTGGGCCTTTCGCTTTGAGGGGCTGGTTTTCGCCAGCGTCCTCTTCAGCCTGCCCTTTGCCCTAACCGCCTACCGGGAGGCCTTTTTGGCCCTGGACCGGAACCTCCTGGAGGTGGCCAGGACCCTGGGGGCACCCAAGCCCAAGGTGTGGGCCAAGGTGGTCTTACCCCTGGTCTGGCCAGGGCTCCTTTCCGGAACCCTCCTGGCCTTCGCCCACACCCTGGGGGAGTTTGGCGTGGTCCTGATGGTGGGGGGTTCCATCCCCGGCAAGACCCAGATGGTGAGCATCTACATCTACGACCTGGTGCAAGCCCTTCGCTTTGAGGAGGCTTCCAAAGCAGCCTTGGTGCTTCTTTTCCTCAGCCTGGCCTTTCTGGTGGCGGCAAGAACCCTGGAGGCCAAGGGGCGCGCATGGAAGTCCATTACCTGATAAGAAAGCCCGTTCTCCTCGAGGCCCGCTTTCGCATCCAGGGCTTTACCGTTCTCCTTGGGGAAAGCGGGGTGGGCAAGACCACCCTCCTCAAGGCCCTGGCCGGTCTCATACCTGCCCAGGGTACCCCCTTCGGCGGCTTGCCCGCGGAAAGGCGGCCCGTGGGCTACCTGCCGCAGGACCTGGCCCTCTTCCCCCACATGACCGCTTGGGAGAACGTGGCCTTTCCCCTTGCGGGAGGAAGCCGGAAGGCAAGGGCTTTGGCCCTCCTGGAGCGGGTTGGCCTCGAGGAGCACGCCCACAAACGCCCAGCCCAGCTCTCCGGCGGCCAGAGACAACGGGTGGCCCTAGCCCGGGCCCTGGCCAGAAATCCAGAACTGCTCCTTTTGGATGAGCCCACCAGCGCCTTGGACCCCCTCACCAAAGACCAGGTTCTGGGGGAGCTGGTGGAGCTCATCCGCCGGGAAGGGATCCCCACCCTGGCGGTGAGCCATGACCCCATCCTGGCCCGCATGGCCGACTGGCTGGTGGTGATGGGGCCGGGAAGCATCCTGCAGGAAGGAGCGCCGGAGGAAGTGTTCTCGGCCCCAAGCCAGCTCTTGGTGGCCAGGCTGCTGGGCTACGAAAACCTGTTTCCCGCCCGTATCCGACCTGGGGGTGTGGAGGTCAATGGGGTGCACCTCCGCCTCTCCCTCCCCCCCTGGGCCCGGCCCGAGGAGACGGCCTGGGTGGGCATCCGGGCAGAGGAGGTTATCGTGGTGCGCCAGGACCGGCCCCCACCTGCGGAAAACGTCCTAGAGGGCGTGCTGGCCAACCTCCACCCGGAAGGCCTCGCCTACCGGGGTGTGTTCCAAGGAGCCATCCACCTCCAGGTATTGCTCCCCAGGCACGTCCAGGCCCGGCTGAACCTCCACCCCGGGCAGCGGCTTCAGGTGGTGCTCAAACCCCATTACCTGCACCTGATGCCGGGCGAGGCGGACTAGGTCCTCCTCCCCCAGGCCAAACTTGTTGACCACGCCTTTCAGAAAAAACCGGACCCGGTCCTGGGGAAGCCCAAGAGCCCGGGCCATGGGCCCTGGCCTCAGGGGAACCCCCCGACCCGCCGCCAGCAACACCGCCTCCTCCCCCGGGAGAAGCCTAAGGCCCAGCTTTCCCTGCCTCGTGGGAAAGCCCCGCGCCTCGAGGCCCAGGGCCAGGGTCTTGGGATCATCCCGACGGGTGAGGAAAGCCCTGCCCTTCGGGTCATAGGCCCTAAGCCCCCAGGGGGTGGTCCAGAGAAGAACCTCCCCCTTCTCCAGCTGATCTAAGCCCGCCAGGGCCAGGCCCTGGCCCTCTTTCCAGCAAACCTTCCAACCCGCTTTGCTCAACGCCCCAAAAACCTGGGCGTAAATGTACAGGTTGTCCGTATGCACCACCGCTTCCAAGGCTTCCTCCTTTCGCCTAGAGACCTTTCGCCTTACTCAAGCGAAAACCCTCTGGGCAAAAGGAGGAGAGCGGGGAGAAAAAGCCCTTGCTGGGGGTTCCGGATAACCCGGCTCCGCCGCCACCCTAGCCCGCAGTACCTCCACCAGGGTAGGAGGGGACACCTCCCCTATAGGAGGCAGGCCAGGGGCCACCTGCAGGCCGCAGAAGAGGGAGTGGTCCACCTCCCTCTCCTCCCCGGGAGCCTGGCAGAGGTCCGCCCGGAGGCCGGGGTTTTGCACCTGCATGAGGTACATCTGCAGGGCCACCCCGGTGGAGGCAGTGAGGGTGAGGAGGAGGTAGAGGAAGACCAGGAACCCCCGTGCGGAACCCCTAAAGGGCATGGCTAAAGTATAGCCCTCCCCCTCGGGTAAAGTGAAGGGGTATGGCCGTGCGCGGCACCAAGGACCTTTTCGGCAAAGAGCTCAGGCTTCACCAGCACATCGTGGCCACCGCCCGCCGGGTGTTGGAGGCGGCGGGGGCCTTGGAGCTCATCACCCCGGTGTTTGAGGAAACCCAGGTCTTTGAAAAGGGGGTGGGGATCGCCACCGACATCGTCAGGAAGGAGATGTTCACCTTCCAGGACCGGGGTGGGCGCTCCCTCACCCTGCGCCCGGAGGGCACCGCCGCCATGGTGCGGGCCTATCTGGAACACGGGATGAAGGTATGGCCACAGCCCGTGAGGCTCTGGATGGCGGGGCCCATGTTCCGGGCAGAACGCCCCCAAAAAGGACGCTACCGCCAGTTCCACCAGGTGAACTACGAAGCCTTGGGCTCGGAAAGCCCCGTTTTGGATGCGGAAGCCGTGGTGCTCCTCTATGAAAGCCTCAAGGAGCTCGGCCTGAGGAACCTCACCGTCAAGCTGTCCTCCGTGGGGGACCCAGGGGACCGGGCCCGCTACAACGCCTACCTACGGGAGGTCCTCCTCCCCCACCGGGAGGCGCTCTCCCAGGACTCCCAGGAACGCTTGGAGCTCAACCCCATGCGCATCCTGGACTCCAAGAGCGAGCAAGACCAGGCCCTCCTCAGGGAGCTCGGCATCAGGCCCATGCTGGACTTCCTGGGGGAGGAGGCGAGGGCCCATCTAAAGGCGGTGGAGCGCCACCTGGAAAGGCTTTCCGTGCCCTACCAACTGGACCCCACCCTGGTGCGGGGCCTGGACTACTACGTGCGCACCGCCTTCGAGGTGCACCATGCGGAGATCGGGGCGCAGAGCGCCTTGGGGGGTGGGGGAAGGTACGATGGGCTTTCCGAGCTCCTGGGGGGGCCAAGGGTACCCGGGGTGGGTTTCGCCTTTGGGGTGGAGCGGGTGGCCTTGGCCCTCGAGGCGGAAGGGTTTGGCCTCCCCGAGGAAAGGGGACCCGACCTCTACCTCATCCCCCTCACGGAGGGTGCGGTGGCCGAGGCCTTTTACCTGGCAGAGAGGCTCAGGCCCCGCCTGCGGGTGGAATACGGCCTTACCCCCAAGAAGCCGGGCAAGGGCGTGGAGGAAGCCTTAAAGCGAGGCGCCGCCTTCGCGGGCTTTTTGGGAGAGGACGAGCTCAAAGGGGGGGAGGTCACCCTGAAGCGGCTCTCCACGGGCGAGCAGGTCCGTTTACCCCAGCAGGAGGCCTTGGGCTTCCTCCTTTCCGCCCTGGCGTGAGAATCCGTTAAGATTTGGGGGATTATGCGCCGTACCCACTTCGCCGGAAGCCTAAGGGAAGAACACGTGGGGGAGGAGGTGGTCCTCGAGGGGTGGGTAAACCGCCGCCGGGACCTGGGGGGGCTCATCTTCCTGGACCTCCGCGACCGCGAGGGTTTGGTCCAGCTGGTGGCCCACCCGGAAAGCCCCGCCTATGGGGAAGCGGAGCGCGTCCGCTCGGAGTGGGTGGTGCGGGCCAGGGGCACCGTGCGCCTGCGCCCGGAGCCCAACCCCCGCCTGCCCACCGGAAAGGTGGAGGTGGAGCTTTCCTCCCTCGAGGTCCTCTCCGAGGCCAGAACACCCCCCTTCCCCGTGGACGCCGGCTGGCGGGGCGAAGAGGAAAAGGAGGTTTCCGAAGAGCTCCGGCTCAAGTACCGCTACCTGGACCTGCGCCGGAGGAGGATGCAGGAAAACCTGCGCCTCCGCCACCGGGTCATCAAGGCCATCTGGGACTTCCTGGACCGGGAGGGCTTCATCCAGGTGGAAACCCCCTTTCTCACCAAGAGCACCCCGGAAGGGGCCCGGGATTTCCTGGTGCCCTACCGCCAGCAGCCCGGCCTCTTCTACGCCCTCCCCCAGTCCCCGCAGCTCTTCAAGCAAATGCTCATGGTGGCGGGTTTGGACCGCTACTTCCAGATCGCCCGCTGCTTCCGGGACGAGGACCTTCGGGCCGACCGCCAGCCCGACTTCACCCAGATGGACCTGGAGATGAGCTTCGTGGAGGTGGAGGATATCCTAACGCTTAACGAAAGGCTCATGGCCCACGTGTTTCGGGAAGCCCTGGGCGTGGAGCTTCCTCTCCCCTTCCCCCGCCTCACCTACCTGGAGGCCATGGAACGCTTCGGCTCGGACAAGCCCGACACCCGCTTCGGTCTGGAGCTTAAGGAGGTGGGGCACCTCTTCCGGGAAAGCGCCTTCCAGGTTTTCCGGGAGGCGGAGAGGGTAAAGGCCCTGGCGGTGCCTAGGGCCCTTTCCCGAAGGGAAATCGCCGACCTGGAGGAGTTGGCCAAGCGCCACGGGGCCAAGGGCCTGGCCTTTGCCCGGGTGGAGGAGGGAGGATTTGCAGGCGGGGTCGCCAAGTTCCTGGAGCCTGTGCGGCAAAGCCTCCTGGAGCTCACCAGCGCGGCCCCGGGGGACACCCTTCTCCTCGTGGCGGGGCCCGCCAAGGTGGCGGCTACCGCCTTGGGGCAGGTGCGGCTTAAGCTGGCTGAGCTCCTGAGCCTTCCCCGGGAGGGCTTCCGCTTCCTCTGGGTGGTGGACTTTCCCCTTTTGGAGTGGGACGAGGAAAGGGGCCAGTACACCTACATGCACCACCCCTTTACCAGCCCCCATCCCGAGGACCTGCCCCTCCTGGACACCGACCCTGGGAGGGTGCGGGCCTTGGCCTACGACCTGGTCCTGAACGGCACCGAGGTGGGGGGCGGGTCCATCCGCATACACGATCCTGCTCTCCAGGCCAGGATGTTCCAGGTGCTGGGCATCGGAGAGGAGGAGCAGCGGGAAAAGTTCGGTTTCTTCCTCGAGGCCCTCACCTACGGCGCCCCGCCCCACGGGGGCATCGCCTGGGGCCTGGACCGCCTCCTGGCCCTCATGACGGCCAGCCCCTCCATCCGCGAGGTCATCGCCTTCCCCAAGAACAAGGAGGGCAAGGACCCCCTCACCGGGGCCCCGAGCCCAGTATCCGAGGAACAGCTTCGGGAGCTGGGCCTCAAGGTGATCGCCCATGGCTAGGATCCCCTACGTGATTGTGGACGCCTTCGCCTCCACCCCGGGGGCCGGGAACCGGGTGGCCATCGTACTGGACGCTCGGGGTATGGACCTGGAAGAGATGCGAAGCCTAGCCCGTCGGCTGGGCGAACCGGAAACCGCCTTCGTGACGGAAAAGCAAGGCACCCTCTTCGCCGTGCGCTTCTTCACCCCTGCGGGAGAGGTGGAGTTCTCCGGGCACGCCGCCGTAGCCCTGGGCCTTACCCTGGTGCGCCTGGGCCTGGCTCCCGAGGGCACCCAGCGGCTTTTCCTGCACACCCCCACGGAGGCCCTGCCGGTGGAAATCCTCTACGAGGCTGGGGAACCCAAGAAGGCCTTGGTGAGGGGTCCTGCTCCCAGGTTCCGGGATCTCCCTCCCTTCCAGGTCCTTAAGGAGGTCCTCGAGGCCCTGGGCTCGGACGAACGCTACCTGCACCGGGGCCTGCCCTACGGCATCGCCTACACCGGGCTTTGGAGCCTCTTCGTCCCCCTCGTTGCCCCCGGGGTGGTGGATGCCCTGGAGCCGGAGATGGAGGCCTTGGCGGGGGTCTCGCGGAAGCTGGAGATCGCCACCGTACACGCCTACGCCCCCATGGGACCCAGGAGCTTCTACGCCCGGGACTTCGCCCCCATCCTGGGCATTCCCGAAGACCCGGTGACGGGCTCCGCCAACGCCGCCCTGGGGGCCCTCCTGGCCCGCTCCGGGGTGGTGCCCAGGCGGGAGGGCCGGGTGGCCCTCACCATCTACCAGGGCCACCGCCTGGGCAACCCGGGGGTGGTGGAGGTGGTGGTGGAGTACAGCCCCACGGGCCAACCCTACGGGGTGCAGATCGGAGGGGAGGCGGTCCAGGTGTTCGCAGGGGAAATCTGATGGTGAAGCTGGTCTTTGTGGACGTGGACGGCACCCTGGTGGGCAAGGAAGGGGTGCCCGAGTGCGTGTGGCCCGCGGTGGAAGCCCTTAGGGCCAGAGGGATCCGCCTAAGCCTCATCACTGGCCGGCCGGGCCGAGGACACGCCCTGGCCTACGCCCGTAGGCTGGACCCCACGGGCCTACACGTGTTTGAGTCGGGGGCGGTGGTGGTGGCTTTTTCCCAGGATCCCCACTCCCCGCCTACCCAGCCCCTCCTGGTGGAGGCCCTGCCAAAGGAGGCTTCCCGGGAAGCCATCCGCCTGGCCCGTAGGCTTGGGCTTCCCCTCGAGGGCTACACCGCCGACGGGGGCTTCTTCATCGAGGGGGATAACCCTCTCCTAAAGGCCCACCAAGAACTCCTGGGCATAGTGGCCGAGGAAGCGGACCTGTTGGGGCTTCCCACTCCTTTGGTCCGCCTCCAGGTGCTGGCCGAGGCCCAAGCCCCCCTGGGGGCCTTTATGGACCCCTTGCCCCGAGAACTCCAAGCCCACGTGGCGGAAAGCCCCAGGATGCCCGGGGTACGCTTCGTCTCCCTTACCAAAAGGGGGGTGAGCAAGCTCACCGCCGCCCGCTTCGTGGCGGAAAGCTACGGCCTCACCCTGGCCCAGTGCGCCATGGTGGGGGATGGGGAAAATGATCTGGAACTTATACAAGAAGTAGGCCTGGGCATCGCCATGGGCAACGCTTCACCCCAGGTCAAGAGGGCAGCCCAACGAGTAGTGGCTCCCGTGGAGGCGTGCGGCCTGGCGGAGGCCCTTGCCGGCCTACTGCCCAGCCAAACGCCCTAAGGGAATGGTCTGAACCTTGCCCCTACCACCCGCCCAGCCTGGCTCCCACCTAAATGCCGGCCCCTTCTGGATTGGTTCTTAAGACCGGGGTCCTTACTGCCTCGTTTCCGTCTTCTTAAGCCCCAGGGGCCACAAGCCCCTTCCTACCCCCGTGCGCACCCCTTTCGGGGCTGGCTTTTGCCCTGGGCGGAAAAGGCAGATCCGTACCCTTCTTACCGCCCCATCCCCATAGACGCCTCGAGGCCCCTTAGGATAGAAAGGGTATGCGGGTCTTCGTTGATGAGATCGCCAAATACGAGGGCCAGGAGGTGGAGCTCAGGGGCTGGCTCTACCAAAAGCGCTCCAAAGGGAAGATCCACTTCCTCATCCTCCGGGACGGCACGGGCTTCCTGCAGGCCACCCTCTTCCAGGGGGAGGTGCCGGAGGAGGTCTTTGAGCAGGCGGATCACCTGCCCCAGGAAACGGCCCTAAAGGCCTTCGGCCTGGTGCTGCGGGACGCGAGGGCCCCCGGGGGCTTTGAGCTGGCGGTGCGGAACCTGGAAGTGATGAGCCTCCCCCACGGGGAGTATCCCATTGGCCCCAAGGAGCACGGCATCGACTTCCTCATGGACCACCGGCACCTGTGGCTCCGCCACCGCCGCCCTTTTGCGGTGATGCGCATCCGGGACGAGGTGGAAAGGGCCATCCACGACTTCTTCGCCGAGCAGGGCTTCCTGCGTTTTGACGCCCCCATCCTCACCCCCAGCGCCGTGGAGGGCACCACGGACCTCTTTGAGGTGGACCTCTTTGACGGGGAAAAGGCCTACCTCTCCCAGTCGGGCCAGCTCTACGCGGAGGCCGGGGCCTTGGCCTATGGCAAGGTCTATACCTTTGGCCCCACCTTCCGGGCAGAAAGGAGCAAAACCCGCCGCCACCTTTTGGAGTTTTGGATGGTGGAACCCGAGGTGGCCTTCATGACCCACGAGGAGAACATGGCCCTGCAGGAGGAGCTGGTGAGCTACCTGGTGGGCCGTGTCCTGGAGCGCAGGGCTAAGGAGCTGGAGATGCTAGGGCGGGACCCCAGGGCCCTGGAACCCGCCGCAGAAGGGAACTACCCTCGCCTCACCTATAAGGAGGCCGTGGCCCTGGTAAACCGGCTGGCGGAAAAGGACCCCGAGGTGCCACCCCTGCCCTACGGGGAGGACTTCGGGGCCCCCCAGGAGGCCGCCCTCAGCCGCCAGTTTGACCGGCCCGTCTTTATCGAGCGCTACCCCGCCCGCATCAAAGCCTTCTACATGGAGCCGGACCCAGAGGACCCGGAACTGGTCCTCAACGACGACCTCCTGGCCCCCGAGGGGTACGGGGAGATCATCGGGGGAAGCCAGAGAATCCACGACCTGGAGCTCCTACGCAGGAAAATTCAAGAGTTCAGCCTCCCGGAGGAGGTCTACGATTGGTATCTGGACCTGAGGCGCTTTGGCAGCGTGCCCCACTCGGGCTTCGGCCTGGGCCTGGAGCGCACCGTGGCTTGGATCTGCGGCCTCTCCCATGTGCGCGAGGCCATCCCCTTCCCCAGGATGTACACCCGGATGCGGCCCTGAGCATCAGGGTACCTTCTTCCTTCCGACCCTAAAATCCCCCTTCCCACGCTCTCTGGCGGGGGGAAGTTTCCTTGAGTGCCTGGTCCCATCAGGAATCCCGATATTTCGCTAAATGAAAAAACATACCAAGGCTTGACAAATGAGGCAACTCGTGTTTCTATAAGTCCGTCACCAACCTGCTGCGTTATTCCCAGAGGTGCTTGTATCGTTCTACGCTGGAGGGGAACCATGAAGGAGAACCGGAGGAACTTTATTCGCAGGCTAGCCACTGGCGTGGCGGCGAGCTCGGTGTTTAGCCCTCTGGCTATTGCCCAGGCCCCCAGGTTCCGCTGGCGCATCCAGTCGGCCTGGGACGCAGGAACCGTGGGCTATAGCCTGTTCCAGAAGTTCGCCGAGCGGGTCAAAGAGCTCACCGACGGCCAAATAGAAATCCAAACCTTCCCTGCCGGGGCAGTGGTGGGCACTTTTGACATGTTCGATGCGGTCAAGACCGGGGTCCTGGATGGCATGCATCCCTTTACCCTCTACTGGGCAGGGAGGATGCCCGTTACTGCCTTCCTTTCCTCCTATCCTTTGGGCCTGGACCGTCCTGACCAGTGGGAAACTTGGTACTACGCACTAGGTGGCCTGCAGTTGGCCCGCAAAGCCTACGAGGAACAGGGGCTTTTCTTTGTGGGCCCGGTCCAGCATGACTATAACCTCATTCATTCCAAGAAATCGATCAAGAGCTTCGAGGACTTTAAGGGGGTGAAGCTCAGGGTGCCCGGGGGCATGATCGCCGAGATCTTTGCCGCCGCCGGCGCTGCCACGGTGCTCCTGCCGGGCGGTGAGGTGTATCCAGCCTTGGAGCGCGGGGTCATCGATGCGGCCGACTTTGTAGGCCCGGCGGTGAACTACAACCTGGGTTTCCACCAAGTCACCAAATACATCATTATGGGTCCACCCGAAACGCCTTGCATCCATCAACCTGTGGACCTGGCGGATATCACCATCAACATCAACCGCTGGCGCGCCCTGCCCAAGAACCTTCAGGAGCGCTTTGAGGCAGCAGTTCACGAGTGGAGCTGGATCCACTATGCCGGCATCCAGAAGGCAAACCTAGAAACCTGGCCCAAATACAAGGCCGCGGGTGTGCAGATCATTCGCCTCTCCACGGTGGATGTGCGCAAGTTCCGCCGCGTGGCCATCCCCATCTGGTTCAAGTGGGCCAAACAGGACAAGTACGCTCGAGAAGCCTTTGCTAGCCAACTGGAGTACATGAAGGCCTTGGGGTACGTCACCGATGCGGATATCCGCGGCTTGAGCCTCTAGCCTCGAGGGTTGCGCCGTGATCCAAACCCTGCTGCGCCTCCTCAACCTCATTGACGCCTTAAGCCTAGGGTCAGGGCGGTTGGTCGCCTGGCTTACCTTGCTGGCGGTTCTCATCCTTACCGCCGAGGTGGTGCGGCGATACTTCTTCAACGCCCCCACCCAGTGGGCCCACGAGGTGTCCACGCTCCTCTTCGGCCTCCTGTATGTGCTGGCTGGTGCTTATGCCCTAAAGGAAAAGGCTCACGTGGGTGTGGACGTCTTCTATAGCCGGCTCCCCCGTAAAGGACAAGCCTGGGTCAACCTTCTGGGCTTCGTTTTTCTAGCGCTATTTGCTGGCACCCTGGTGGTGTATGGCTGGAAGTTCTTCCTGGCTTCCTGGCAGAACCGGGAGTTTTCCCTGGCCAACCAGGCCATCCCCATATTTCCCTTCAAGCTGGCCATCCCCATGGGTGCCGCTCTGCTGCTTCTACAGGGTCTAGCTAACGCAATCCGAGACCTTCTCGTGCTTCTAGGAAAGGAGGAAGATCGTGCCCATTGAAACGCTGACCTGGTTGATGTTCGGGAGTCTCTTCCTCCTCCTGTTTACGGGTTACCCGCTGGCCTTTTTGATAGGAGGCGTTGCTGTGGCTTTCATTGCCTGGCTCTGGAGCCCGGACGCCTTAGCCCTAGTGCCCCAGCGCATGTGGAATAACATGACCCAGTACCTTCTAGCGGCCATTCCCCTCTTTATTTTCATGGCGTCCATGCTAGAAAAGTCTGGGCTTATTGAGGAAATCTTTGACGTCGCCTACAAGTGGCTGGGGCGGATCCCAGGGGGTTTAGCGGTCGCTACCGTTGCTGCTTCTACCGTTCTCGCCGCCATGGTGGGGGTGATCGGCGCGGCGGTGGTCACCATGGCACTAGTGGCCTTACCAGCGATGCTACGCCGGGGGTATAGCCCTGTGCTAGCCGCAGGCACCGTGATGGCAGGGGGCACCCTCGGCATCCTTATCCCTCCCAGTGTTCTCGCCATCATTTACGGCCTGGTGGCCAACCAGTCCGTGGGAGAGCTTTACCTGGGCTCCGTGCTTCCCGGGTTGGTCCTCTCGGGCCTATACATGCTCTTCTCCATCGTCTATGCGCTCCTCTACCCCCAGGCTGTGCCCAGAATCCCAAGGGAGGAAATGCCCACCTGGGCGGAGCGCTGGCGAGCCCTAAGGACCATCTGGGCCCCCCTCCTTCTCATCTTCCTGGTGCTCGGAACCATCTTTTTGGGCCTAGCCGCCCCCACGGAAGCAGCAGCCGTAGGAGCCTTCGGGTCCCTGGTGGTGGCAGGCCTACATCGTAAGCTCACCTGGAAAAACCTGCGGCTGGCTTTAGAACAGACCGCCAAGGCCACCGCCATGGTGCTTTGGATCATCTTTGGGGCCAACGCCTTCGTGGCCTTCTACGTGGCCCAAGGAGGGGACCGCTTCGTCAGCGAGCTCCTTTTAGGCACAGGGCTTTCCCCTTGGGGAATCTTGATTGTAATGCAGATCATCCTTATCGTTTTGGGGATGTTTCTGGATTGGGTAGGAATACTCCTCCTGGCTGTCCCCGTCTTTGTACCCATTATCCGGAGCCTTGGATTTGATCCCTTGTGGTTTGGGGTCCTCTACTTGGTAAACATGCAGATGTCTTTCCTCTCTCCTCCCTTCGGGTACGCTCTCTTCTACGTAAGGGGGGTGGCACCCCAGATCTCCATGGGTACTATATACCGGGCAGCCATCCCCTTTCTCCTACTTCAGCTCACGGGCCTTATCCTCCTCATGCTCTTCCCAGGATTGGCCACATGGTTACCGAGCCTAGTTTACGACAAGTAGCTGCCATTAAAAACCCGCTAACCCCAGAAAGTATCCGTGAAGCCTCGTGTCCGACGTAAGCTCGGGGTGAAAGGCGCTGGCGAGGATCTTACCTTGGCGCACCAAGACGGGAAGGCCACTCAGCTCCGCCAGCACCTCCACCCCCTCTCCCAGCTTGCGGAAAGCCGGGGCCCTGATGAAGACCCCGTGGAAGGGACCCAGGCCCCGGACCTCGAGGTCCTCCTCGAAGCTCTCCACCTGCCGGCCAAAGGCATTCCGCTCCACCGCCACGTCCAGCATCCCAAGGCGGGGCTGCTCGGGGTAGCCCAGAATCTCCCGGGAAAGCCATATGGCCCCGGCGCAGGTGCCAAAGAGGGCAAGGGAGCCTTCTGCCACCCGCCTTCGCACCTCCTCCTCTATGCCGTACTCCCGGGCCAGCTTGCCGATGGTGGTGGATTCACCCCCCGGGATCACCAAGGCCTTCACTCCTTCCAGGTGCTCCCTTTTGCGCACCTCCTTGGCCTCAACCCCCAGGCGCTTTAGCGCCTCCTTGTGCTCGCGGAAATCCCCTTGTAGGGCCAGGACGCCAACCACGCTCCTCATCCTGGGCCTAGGCCAAAGCCCTGTCAAGGGAAGCCCGCACCAAAGTAAAGCCCAAAAGCCCAGCCAGCACGGAAGCCGCCATCACCCCTACCTTGGCCTGGTCCAATAGGCTCCCCTCGAAGGCAAGCCCCGCGATGAAAAGGGCCATGGTAAAGCCGATGCCCGCCAGAAACCCTACCCCCAGGATGGCCCTCAGGTCCACTCCCTCGGGCAAGGTCCCAAGCCCCAGTCGCAGGGCCAACCAGGCCATAAGGAGGATTCCCAAGGGCTTGCCCAGCAAAAGCCCCAAGGCCACGCCCAGGGCCACGGCTCCAAACTCCAAGCCCGCCAAGGCTACCCCCGCGTTGAAAAAGGCAAAGACGGGCAGCACCCCATACGCCACCCAAGGGTGCAGGGTGTGCTCCAGGCGGTGCAGGGGGCTTTGGGCCCCCTCCACCCCCTCCTCGAGGCCCTCCAGCTCCCCCTCCAAATCCTCGGGATCCTGGGCAGAAGTAGCCCCTTGGAAGGGCCTAGCCCTCCGCAAAGGGATAGCCAAGGCCAAAAGCACTCCAGCCAAGGTGGCGTGGAGGCCGGACTTGAGGACAAAGTACCACAGGGGCAATCCCAGAAGCATGTAGGGCCAAATGTACCAGACCCCCAAGCGGTTTAGGAGCAAACCCACCCCCAGGGTGAAGGCCGCCAAGCCCAGGGGGAGGGGTTCTAAGCCTCCCGTGTAAAAGAGGGCGATCACCAAAACGGCCCCCAGGTCATCCACAATGGCCAAAGCGGTAAGGAAAAGCTTTAGCCCAAGAGGCGCCCTGGGCACCAAGGCCAGCACCCCGAGGGCAAAGGCGATATCGGTGGCCATGGGCACCCCCCATCCCCGGGCCTCGGGCAGGCCGGGGTTCACCACCAGAAAGAGGAGGGCGGGGCCTGCCATACCCCCCAAAGCCCCAGCCAAGGCCAGGCCCGCCCGCCGGTAGTCCCTTAGCTCCCCCGAAAGAACCTCCCGCTTAAGCTCAAGCCCCACCAGAAGAAAGAAAAGTGCCATAAGGAGATCGTTGACCCAAAGGAGAAGGGGCTTTTCCAGGTCAAAGGTTCCCAGCCGGACACCAGCGGGCACCTCCCGCAGAGCAAAGTACATGCTAGACCATGGGGTGTTGGCTAGGATAAAGGCCAAAAGGGCTGCTAAGAAAAGAAGAATACCCCCTTTGGCCTCGCTCTGAAGAAACTGCTCCAGCAAACGTGGATAGACCCTAGGCATGGAGGCATTATAGTCTATAACCGAGCCCAAAGAAGGCGTAGGCTATTTAGGGTTACCAAGACCAGGGCCCCGTTGTCGGCTAAAACCGCCGGCCAGAGACCGGTTAAGCCCAGTAAGGTGGTGAGGAGGAAAAGCCCCTTGAGCCCCACCGCCAGGCCCACATTCTGGCGGATCACCGAAAGGGTGAGGCGGCTCAGCCGAAAGGCCCGAGGCAAGGCGGAAAGGCCTAAAAGTCCCACGTCGGCGCTCCTTGAAGCCACCTCGGTTCCCTCGGCCACGGCAAGTCCCACCGTAGCTCGGGCCAGGGCTGGGGCGTCGTTCACCCCATCCCCCACCATGGCCACACCGCCCCTACTTTCCATCTCCTCCACCAGGCGGAGCTTTTCCAAGGGGGAAAGACCCGCCCGGACCTCCTCGGAAGCCAGCCCCAAAGCCGCGGCCAGGGCCAGGGCCGGGGCCTCCCGGTCGCCGGTGAGGAGGATGGGTTTAAGGCCCAGTTGGCGTAGCCTTGTTAAGGCTTCCTGGGCCTCGAGGCGGGGGATGTCCTGGAAGGCCAAAAGGGCCAGGGGAACCCCTTCCCTAACCAACAGGGAAAGGCTGAAGCCTTCCCCCGATAGGGCCATAAGCTGGGCCTGGACTTCCTGAGGTAGGCTAACCGCCTCTGGGCGCACCAGTCCCACCTCCCGCCCCTCCACCCGGGCGAAGGCTCCAAGACCCGGCACCGCCCGGTGCTCCTCCGAGGGCAAGGCCTTGGATCCCGAAGCTTCCCGCACCGCCTTGGCCAAAGGGTGAGAAGACCCCTCCGCCACCCCTTTGGCCAGGGCCAAGGCCTCCTCCGCCGAGATGCCGAAGGGAACCACCCTAACCAGCCGAGGCCTCCCCAGGGTCAGGGTCCCCGTCTTGTCCAAGGCCACGAAGCGCACCCCGGCTAAGCGCTCCAGGGCCACCCCACCCTTAAAGAGCACCCCGGCCCTGGCCCCCCGGGCTACCCCAGCCGCGATGGCCGCAGGCACCGAAACCACCAAGGCACAAGGGCAGGCGATGAGGAGGAGGGCTAGGGCCTTATACATATGCCCTTGAAAATCCCCTTGAAAGAGGGGAAGCACCAAGGCCACAAAGCCCGCCAGGGCAAGGACCGCCGGGGTGTAGCGGCGGCTGAAGGCATCCACCACCCGCTCCGCCTGGCTCTTCCTGAGAAGGGCTTCCTCCGCCAGGCGTTCCATCTCGGCCAAGAAGCCCTCTTCGGGAAGGCGCTCCACCTTTACCACCAGGCTTCCCTCCACCAGCAGGCTACCCCCGTAAACGCGGTCCCCTGCCCCCTTAGGCCTAGGCAAGGACTCCCCGGTGAAGGCGGCCTCCTCCAAGGAGGCCTGCCCAGACACCACCACCCCGTCGGCCGGTACCCTCTCCCCCGGGGGCACCCGCACCAAGTCCCCCACCCTCAAGGCCCTAAGGGACACCTCCTCCACCCTTCCCTCCCTTAGGCGGTAGGCCCGCCTGGGAAGAAGCTCGGAAAGGGCATAAAGGAATCTACGCGCCTGGGCCACGCTGTAGGCCTCCAGCACCTCTCCCACCAGGAAGAGAAAAACCACCGCTGCCGCCTCGGCCTCCGCCCCGATGACGAGGGCCCCCAGGGTGGCCACCGTGACCAGGGCCTGCATGCAGAAGGGGTTTTGCCGCAAAGCGGCCGCCGCACGGCGGGCCAGGGGGAAAACCCCCACCAAGGCCGCCAGCCCATAACCCCAGGGGGCTAATCCGGGGAGGAGGAAAGAGGCTAAAAAGGCCAGCAGGAGAAGCCCCCCGGAGGCCAGGGCCCAGGGCCAGGGTCCAAGAACACCCCTGGCCACCTCCCCCTCAGGCCTCAGGCGATAGCCCAAGGCGGAAACCACCCTTTCCGCCTGCTTCTCCGCCCCGGGGACCTCGAGGTGCAGGTACGCCTTACCGCTGGCAAAGCTGACCTGGGCCTGCACCACCCCAGGAACCCCGGAAAGGGCCTTCTCCACCTTCAAGGCGCAGTCAGCACAGTCCAGGCCCTCCACCCGGAAGACCCGAACCCTGGGAGCCTCCATGCCCCCAGGGTAGCATCACTTGAGTAGTTGTTCAAGTGTTTTCTAGTGCGTGCTCCAAAGCCCCCTCAAGAAGCCTTTCCACGTGTTCATCCGCCAGGCGGTAGTAGACCTGCTTTCCTTCCCGCCGGAAGGCCACCAGCCGCCCCTGGCGCAAAAGCCTCAGCTGGTGGCTCACCGCGGACACCGAGACCCCAGCGAGGAGGGCTAGATCGCACACGCAAAGCTCCCCTGCCGCCTTCAAAGCCAGAAGAAGGCGCATCCGGGTAGGGTCGGCCAAAGCTTTGAGAAGGAGGGCGGCTTCCCTTAGCGCCGCCTCCTGGGGCAAAGCCGCACGGGCCTTCTCCACCCGCTCGGGGTGGATCTCGTAAACCCCGCAGACCGCCCGCGCCATGGCCCTACCCAAGGCTTCCCTCACCAGCCCCGCTTGGCCAAGCGCTCCTCTTCCTTAAGCTGGTCCAGGTTGATGCCCACCATGGGCTCACCCAGGTCCTCGGAGACCTCGGCCAGCACCTCGGGGTCGTTGTAATGGGTCACCGCCCGCACGATGGCCCTGGCCCGCTTCCTGGGGTCACCGGATTTGAAGATGCCGCTCCCCACGAAGACCCCATCCATGCCCAGGTGCATCATCAAGGCGGCGTCGGCCGGGGTAGCGATGCCCCCGGCGGCGAAGTTCACCACGGGAAGGCGGCCGTGGTCGTGGACCCACCTTACCAGCTCCAAGGGGGCCCCGATCTCCTTGGCGTAGGCCACCAGTTCGTCCTCCCGTAGGGACTGCACGTAGCGGATCTGCTTCCACATGGTGCGGGCATGCCGGACCGCTTCCACCACGTTGCCCGTGCCCGCCTCCCCCTTGGTGCGGATCATGGCCGCCCCTTCGGCGATGCGCCTCAGGGCCTCCCCCAGGTCGCGGGCCCCGTTGACGAAGGGCACCTTGAACTTCCACTTGTCGATGTGGTGCTCCTCGTCGGCAGGGGTGAGGACCTCGGACTCGTCGATGAAGTCCACCCCGATGGCCTCGAGGATCATGGCCTCCACAAAGTGGCCGATGCGCACCTTGGCCATCACGGGAATGGACACCGCGGCCATGATCTCCTTGATGACCTTGGGATCCGACATGCGGGCCACGCCTCCCTGGGCCCGGATGTCGGCGGGTACCCTCTCCAGGGCCATCACCGCCACCGCCCCCGCCTCCTCGGCGATCACCGCCTGCTCGGGGGTGGTCACGTCCATGATCACCCCGCCCTTGAACATCTCGGCAAAGCCGGTCTTGATCTGGAAGGTTCCCTTCTCCATCCCGTCCTCCATCCTCCAGCTTACCGCCCGCCGGGTCAAGCGGAAAGAAGCCGGGGGCCCAAAGGCCCCCGGACCGCTCACCCACGCCTAGGGGAGGTAGGCCAAGGGGTTACGGGCCACGCCCCCCACCCGCACCTCAAAGTGCAGGTGGGGCCCCGTGGACCAGCCGGTGGACCCCACGTACCCGATCACCTGCCCAGCCTCCACCCACTGCCCGGCCCGCACGGCGATGCGGGACATGTGGGCGTAAAGGGTCTCTACCCCACCCCCGTGGTCCAAGACCACGTGGAAGCCGTATCCCACCGAACTCCAACCCGCCACCTCCACCTGCCCCGCCTTGGCGGCCACGATGGGGGTGCCGTAAGGAGCGGCCAGGTCGATCCCCGTGTGATAGCGCTGGAAGGCCCCCCTTTGCCCAAAGTAGGTGGTGATGCGGAAGCCGGAAAGGGGCCAGCGCATGGCCCCCTCCTGGTAGCTCACCCGGCGCACCTGGGGCCGCTGGGCCTGGACCCGCTGCGCCTCCCGGGTACGCTGCTGGGCCAGGGCTTGCTGCCTCCTACGTTCCTCCGCCAGACGCCTTAGCTCCTCCTGGCGGCGCCGCTCCGCCTCGAGGCGGGCCTTGCGTTCCTCTTCCTGCTTGGCCAGAAGGCGCTGGTAGGTGGTCTTGGCCTCTATGCCGGGGAGGAGGACCAGGTCGCCGGGACGGAGCTCCGTGGGATTTTCCACCCCGTTGGCCCGGGCCACCGCCACCGGGGAAAGGCCAAAACGAGCCGCCAGGTCCACCAAGGTCTCCCCCTCGGGCAGGGTTAGCACCAAACCCTTGGCCCTTTTGGGGATGTAAAGGACGCTCCCCGCCACCAACCGGTCCAGGCTCTCCAGGGAAGGGTTGGCGGAAACCAGGTCCAGAACGCCTACACCATAACGGCTCGCCACCCCCTGCAGGGTATCCCCCGGGCGCACCCGATACACCTCCACTCCAGGAGGCACCCTGGGAGGACGGTCCTCCGCAGCCACCAAGGGGATGAGAAGCCTTTGCCCCACCTGCAGGCGGTCGCTTTGCAGACCGCTGGACCAGATGATGTGCCGAGGGTCCACCCCATAGCGGGCCGCGACCCCTGCCAACGTATCCCCAGGCTTTACCTCATAGAGGACCCACCCCTTTTTGGATGCCTGGCCCACCTCCACCGTGTTCTCGGGAAGGGGAAGGGGGCTAAGAACAGGCAGCTTGGCGAAGGCCAAAGAGGAAACCAGGATCCATATACCTCCCCATACTCCCCGCAATGCTCACCTCCCAAACCCCGCCAAAACCTCGCGGGGATTATACCAGGACCAAGCGGGGAAAACGCAAGGGGCAAAAGGCCTTGGGGGGGCGGGCTACCCGCCCCCCCCAAGGGGAAATGCCGCCTAGCGGGCGGCCAGGGATGCCAAAAACTCCTTGTTGTTTTTGGTGCGGGCCAAGCGGGCCAGGAGCATCTCCATGGCCTCCGCCGGGTCCATGTCCGCCAGAACCTTGCGCAAAAGCCACATCTTGTGCACCACCTCCTCGCCCAAAAGGAGTTCCTCCCGACGGGTCCCGGACTTCAGGATGTCTATGGCCGGGAAGATGCGACGCTCCTCGAGGCGGCGGGAAAGGTGGAGCTCCATGTTGCCCGTGCCCTTGAACTCCTCAAAGATCACATCGTCCATGCGGCTTCCGGTCTCCACCAAGGCGGTGGCCAGGATGGTGAGGCTACCCCCGCCCCGGATGTTGCGGGCTGCCCCCAGGAAGCGCTTGGGGAAGTAAAGGGCAGCGGAGTCCAACCCGCCGGAAAGGGTGCGGCCCGTGGGCGGGGTTACCAGGTTGTTGGCCCGGGCCAGGCGGGTGATGGAGTCCAGGAGGATCATCACGTGCCCTCCCTCCTCCACGATGCGCTTGGCCCTTTCGTGCACAAACTCCGCCACCCGGATGTGGTTTTGGGGCGGCTCATCAAAGGTGCTGGCGATGACCTCGGCTCCCTGGACGCTTTCCCGGAAGTCCGTGACCTCCTCGGGGCGCTCATCTATGAGCAAAACGATCACCTTGATGTCGGGCTCATTCTTCAGGACCGCATTGGCGATCTTCTTGAGGAGGGTGGTCTTGCCTGCCTTGGGCGGGGCCACGATGAGCCCCCGTTGCCCCCGGCCGATGGGGGCCAGCAGGTCGATCACCCGGGTGGAAAGCTCGTCCGGGGTGGTCTCCAGCTTGATCTGCCGGTCGGGGAACTGGGGGATGAGCTCGTCAAAGCGGGGCCGGCTCTTAGCGGCCTCGGGATCTAGGTCGTTTACCGCCTCCACCTTGAGGAGGGTGCCGTACCGCTCATTCTCCCGCGGCGGCCGCGCCCGGCCCACAATGTAGTCCCCGCTCCTTAGGGCATACTGCCGGATGAGCCCTGCAGAGACGATGGCCACCCTGGACTCCAAGTTGTACAGGTTCTCGGTGATGAACCCATACCCATCCGGGCTGATCTCCAGGTAGCCCTTGACCAGCTGCAGGCCCTCCCCTTGGGTCTGCCGCTCCAGGAGGGCCATGATGAGCTGGTCCTTCTTCATGCGCTTGTAGTTCTCGATCCCCGCTTCCTGGGCCAGCAGGTGGAGCTCCGGAAGAATCTTGGCCGAGAGCTCCTGGTAGGTAAGGGGTGCTTCCTGTTGGGTATCCGCTTTTCTCCTCATGGCTTAACCTTCTCCCAGTCCTCCATAAAGCGCCTAAGGCCTAGGTCCGTCAAGGGATGCTTAAGAAGCTGCTTGAAGACCCCATAGGGCATGGTGGCGATGTCCGCCCCCAGAAGAGCGGCCTCCGTCACATGGCGGGGGTGGCGGATGGAGGCGGCGATGACCTTGACCGGCAGGTCCTGGACCTGGATTAGCTCCACGATCTCCCGCAAAACCTCTCCCCCATCCCAGGAGATATCGTCCACCCGGCCCAGAAAGGGGGAGACATAGGCTGCCCCTGCCCGGGCCGCCAGCAGGGCCTGGTTGGCGGAGAAGATCAAGGTCATGTTCACCTTCACCCCCCGGGTGGAAAGGCGCTTGCAGGCCTTCAAGCCCTCCTCGGTGGTGGGCAGTTTGACCACGATGTGGGGGTGGATGGCGGCAAGCCGCAGGCCCTCCTCCACCATGGCCTCTGCCTCCAAGGTGGTCACCTCCGCCGAAACAGGCCCGTCTGCCACCTCGCAGATGGTCCTTAGGTGGGCGAACAAGGCCTCCTCGGTCAACTTGGCTCCTCGGCCCGCATACTCCTTCGCCACCAGGGTGGGGTTGGTGGTCACACCGGAGAGCACCCCCCAAGCGGCGATCTCCCGTATCTCCTCCAAGTTGGCGGTATCCAGGTACAGCTCCATGGGCACTCCTTTTGTCGGGAAGCGGACCGGCTTAGCTCGATTCTAGCAGACCCAACCCGGGCGTTGTCAAGAAAGTGTAATCGGTCAATACATCTGAGACTGGGGGACCGACTCCGCTTGCATTTTAGCCA